>QMMZ01000019.1 GCA_003647525.1 Deltaproteobacteria bacterium
AGGATAGGAACATTAGTGCGCCCAATGACTTTAGCCGGATCGTCAGGGTCCAAAAACAATGCTCCTATCCTGAAAAGAGGGCCTGAACACGTATCCTTGATACCGTAGTAGATCACCAGCCACCTGCCGTCTTTGAGCCTGACAGGAGGCGCGGCATCGCCAACCCTGTTGGCGTCCCAATGGCCCGGCCTGGACGATATTAACACCTTTGAACCGCCCCAGTATATAAGGTCATCAGAATAACTGATCCAGATGCGTTCGCCGGACCAGGGCCGCTCGAGTCTTGCGTATCTGCCGTTTATCTTTTCCGAAAAAAGTGTTCCGCCCTTGGTGTCCACAGAGGAGATCAGGCCTATCCTGGTAATGCTATTGAAATCGTCTGTCCTGGCCAGTCCTATCCTGTACCCATAGTGACTCTCCGCAATATACGTAACAAAATAGGTGTCTTCAAAGGGGGTGATCCGTGCATCCATGACACTGATCTCTTCATACTTCTTGTATGGTTCTTCTTCTGAAGGTTCCATAAAAGGTTTTTCGTCCACCTCAAAACAAAGGCCGTCTTTGCTTTTCGCAATATACAGGCTCTTTTGACCGCTCAAATTTTCAATGGTTACGAGTAAAAGGTATGTGCCGCGGAACTTGACAGCGCCTGCATTGCAGATATCCGAGGCTGGAAACGGCAGATCCTCGAGGGTAATAATAGGATTGTCCTTCCAGCGATGGATAATATCTGGTTGTTCTTTTTGAGGCATGATTTATTCCTTTAAAAGGGTTGAAAGTATCTGCTCAACAGAAGAAACAGCGAGGCAAGTGGTCTCATCACAAGATCCGTAATACATGAAAAGCTGGCCGTCTTTTATGACCATTCCATTTGTAAACACAACATTTCCAAAAAAACCGTCTGTCTCGTATTCGCATTCAGGTTCGAGCAAAGGAGTCTTTCCGCGCTTTACAACCTTCCATGGCCGCTCAAGATCTAGCAGCATTGCAAAAAGACTGTACCTGGAGTTTTTTCCCTTAGCATGATAGATGCAGAGCCACCCTTTATCTGTTTTTATCGGGGCGCTGCCGCCGCCGATCTTCATGGATTCATAAACCATATCACGTGGCCGGGCAATGCATTTGTGATTGCCCCAGTGCAGAAGGTCAGGCGACTGCGCATACCAGATTGATGGCTTGCCAAATCCGCTGTTATTGGGCCGGTGCAGGGCAACATATTTATTGTTTATTTTTTCCGGGAATATTGAAACATCCTTGTTTTCCGGATGGAATATAATTCCTTTCTTTTTATATTCCTTAAAGTCGGTCGTTGTTGCCATGGCCGTGCACCAACTGTCAGTTGATATGATGGTATAGTTTATGTAATAGGTTCCGTCAATGCATACAATCCGCGCATCTTCCATGCCGTACTCTTCATCAGGAGAGCAAGGATAGATAAACGGCGCCGGTTCAACCGTAAAGTTAATGCCGTCAATGCTGCGCGCCAGACGCAGGTGGCTGATGCTGGAAAGATAATCCTTGCCCCTGTACACAACACCGCGTGTATCCTTGAGTGACAGATCAGGATCATGAGGATGGAACTCCTTACTCCCAGGAATGCCCCGCCCCTGGTAAAATCTGTAGACCGGAACCCTAATCATCTTGTCCGGTTTTGAAATACAACTTTCCGCCACTCGCAAAAGCAGTATGACTTCATCATTAAAAAGAACAGCGCCTGGATTAAAGGCTCCGCGAACACAGTATTCCTCTGCTGAAGGTTTGACATCAGACGGACAAATTAAAGGATTTTTTTCAGATCGTTTAAACATGTAATTTCTCCTATTCCCCGGCAAATACATACCGGGTTTTGCATTCCAGTTTAACGCCAAACTGTTCATAAACATCAAGGGTCTGCTGCGCAATAATGTCCCAGGAGATATTTTTTCTGATATAGGTCAGTGCATTTTGAGAAAACTTTTTGTATACATCCCGATCAGTGAGCAGCGTTACAATCCTGTCAACATATTCGTCATCGGTTTGTGCATAAAATCCTGTTTCTGATTTCTCAATAGTATCGACAAATGCGGGAAGATTTGATGTGACTACAGGTTTGCCAAAGGTCATTGCATGTGCCATTATGCCGCTTTGACCTCCTGCAGTATAGGGCAAAACCACGATATCAGCAGCGCTTAGAATCGTATCAAAAGTTTTCTGGGGAAACTGGCCCCTGAACACTTCAATACGGTCTCTAACAGGTGAGTTATTTATCTTTTCAAAAAGCATTTTGCGGTAGATGCTGAATTCAAGCACCCTGAGTTTTCCGGACAGCACCAGCCATGCATCCGGAACCTTTTTAACTATCTGCGGGAAAAGTTCCACAATTCTGTCAAAACACTTGGTTGGTCGAAAATACCCTGCCAGCAGGATTACTTTTCTTCCTTTAAGGTCGAGTTTTTTCTTGGCATCAGGGATCGGGTCCATGTCTCGCGCGCCATGCGGAATAAGAAAAATCTTTGACTGATCTGTATCAAAAACCGTTTGTAATATATCGACATGTTCTTGTTCATGCACAATAATGCCGTCAAGTTCCCTGCACATGGTTCTTAAGATGAGCTTTTTTCGAAACTCAAATTCTTTCCGAACAGTATGAAAGGTTGCTATAACCGGAGTACCAGTGGATTTAAGGCGGTAAATCAGTTCAAGTACGGCAATGCCGTCTAATTCACCATACAGGCCGAATTCGTGCTGAATATGGACAAGATCGGGTGTAACCTTAATAACTGCGTTAAAAATCTTGCCGGCGATGCCGTCTTCTCTGGGAGAGTATGAAGGGTAAACATGCCTTCCCTCAGCTCCGTTCTGGCTGATAATATGAATCTCACTATGCAACCTCGCCAGGGCTTCAACCAAAAAGCTGGTATATGTTCCAATACCGCATTCAATAGGTGGATATGTTGATACAAATGCTACACGCATGCTGCTCTCCTTTCCGCTTTTAACCCGCCATTTCATCTGAACTGACACCGTTCTTCCCTAAATGAGGCCACATGTCAACCTTTCCGCCTGAGGATTAGGCTAAAAATTCTTTATTTTTTCAATTAAATTTCGGGAAGTACCATGTACATATTGCTTGAATGATCATCATTTAAAGCGGGTAACGAATAGGCAGGTCGCTGGCTGGAAACGAGGAAAACACCCTCTGACATTAAATCCGAGAAATATGCTTCTAAATTTTTTACAAAATTCTTGAACCATTTAGGGTAGGTTACTTTTAAAGATTTAAACCCTTTGATTATCTGCTCCTCGATCTTCGAACTGTTAACCAGAACATCGAAAATATAAAAAAGATCCTTTGCCATTTTTGCCTTTTCTTTTCGCCTGGTGAATACCAGTCCTTTATGCAATATGTATGCTTCCGGCGATGGGACTTTAACTCTTAAATGTTGAGTGTTTCCCTCGACAGGGAAATCATCAATCTCAACTTCGATTACATTTTCGAGGGCAATTGAAATATACTGCAGAGCTTCAGCATGCAAACCTTTCTGAACTTCGATCACCACATCTTCTTTGGAGCCCTTCTTATCAGTAAGAAATTCAATTTCAACTTCCCAACCATCAATGGCACCTTCATAATGAATTATTGGTGGCGTATACAAAGTTTTAAAAACTGACTTTAAGCCTGCATCCATAAGTAATTGATCTAATGTTTTTGATCCAATAACAGGAAGTTTATCTTTTACCATCAAGTCAATGTCCAGCGTTCTGATGGAGTCTTTCGATTTGTTACCTAAAAGCTTCACCTTTCAAAAAGCTGTTTCAGGCGTTTTTCATATATGTGTTCAGCCTGTTCTAAACCACGAATAGGATAGTTATAAAGGTCAAGATAAAGTTGAATGTCTGAAACAACCCACGATTCTTTTACTTTTTGCTTTTTATAAAAAACTGAATGCTTGTAATAAGGAATTAAGAAAATAACATTTTCTCCTTGCTGGACTTTGCTTAGTTTCAACTTTTCCTTGAAAAATTCGATACTCTCCAAGTCTTGTATATAAACATGAATCTCATTAAACACAGCATATGGTGAAATGATATTAGCCACGGCATGAAGGCTAAATGCGTATTTAATTTTGTTTGGAACATTCAGGCTGCGTACTTTTTTTATTATCTCGTTCGGGTCTTTTGCCATACAGAAATATTTAGCTTCTTGATTTTTTTTGTAATTATATTCACGAGTCCAGTCTTCCAAAATATATTTTGGATCTTTTACTCTGATTTTCGAATTCAGCCGCAGAGCATAATTCCTGCTTTCTAGTTCCCGTGCCATTCTTGATACAAAACCAGGATCGAGTTTTACTGATTGGGCAAGTTCCCGAACTCCCCACAGTTTTTCTTTGTCAGATAGTATAGCCCGAAGAATAAGCGAAGCTTTATCGGAGAAAGGGCTTCTACTTTTCCTTATTTCAGGAAAACTATTCGGAAAACCCACACGTTCGATATATAAACTCCCATGCTCTAAAAAAACATTTCCAGAAAGGTCTAAAAAATTTATACCTGCCTTTTTTAATTCTGCTCTTTTGTCCTGGCTTAAATATCGCGCTAAAATAACTGGTTCGAAACCATGATTTTGCTCAACATAGGACTTCAACTGTAATATTTTATCCCTAAAAATCGGCAAATTTTTCTGCAATATCACTTCACCGGCCAATTTAAACTTTTGGTTTTTAAAACAAACCTGCGCTATAAAATCAGGATCCCCCGGTTCATTAGGAAAAGGCATTTCCTCTATATGAAGATTTAGGCCCCTGACAGGAATCAAATCTTTTATGCGCTTTCTGAGTTGTTCAATTATTTCTGATTCAATTTTCATCGTTGTCTATATTTAATATGTTGTCCAGTTGGTCAACATTTACATTATAAGCAACATAAATTCAAGAAAATTATAACTATAGGTATCCTCATATGACTTGATGATAAAATATTTACAGAAGTGTCCACAACGGCCTTGATAAACAGAGAATTTATTATTGAAAACCGTATCAAGTCATATGAGGATACCTATAAGTTGAGCGATTTTTTGCGAAGAAATGTGCCGAGATCTTGATGCAGTCCCGCCTGGGCGGGACGAAAAGCGTAGGCATACCAATGGACCGGTTAGAGTTGCCGGCAGATCATTTCTTTCACAGCTTATCTGAGTGGTAAGGAAATTCTATATTATCAAGTCTGTTTTCTGACATTTTAAAAATACAAGGCCCGCCCAGCCTTTTTCAAATTCTTTCCATTTACATTCAAAGTACTTTTCCGTGTATAAATCAACAACAGATATAGCTTCATCACTCTTTATTCCGGAAAGTACAACAGAACCACCAGGCTCTGTCATTTTAACGAGCCTGTGATATATATTCATTAATGTCGGATATCTTAAATTTGCAGTTATCAATGTAAACTTAGTATTTAAATCCTCTAAGGACATATTTTTAATTACAAATTTATCCTCAAGTTTGTTAATTTTTGCATTATCCCTGGCTTCTTTTATGGAACATGGATCAATATCAACACCAACAGCATTTTTAATTCCCAGCAGTAATGCCGTTATTCCCAAAACACCGGAGCCTGTTCCAATATCAAGAACGCTTGTTTTATCTTTTCCTTCTAATAAATTTGTTTTATTTAAAGCATACTCTATCCCTCTTATTGCCAGCCTGGTTGTTGGATGCCGGCCATTGCCGAATGAAACGCCCTGGCACATCTCAATTACCACATCATCTGCTTTGGGTTTATAATAAAATCCCGGCGGTTTCAGAATGACGTGGTTTGATATGCGAACAGGTTTGTTGAAAGACTTCTCTATAAATGTCCGGCCATAATGACATGTATATGCCAGGAAGTTTTCTGTTACCAAGCCCTTTATAAGTGATCTTATTTCTTTTCTTTTTAAAGAATATTTTCTGGATAATGCTTTTTCCAGTTCTCCCGGCGTGACCTTTCTTCGGCTATTTTCGATAATATCAAGCAATTCCTTTTTAATCGCCTTGTTATCAGCCTGTAAATACAATCTTTATACTCCTCCGGGAAAGACTCCGCTTTAAAATAAATTCAAAGGCCTAAAATTCTCCATCAACGATGTTCATGAAATTAAGGCGTATCAGCTCCGCACATTGCTGACTCAGTTTACGTGTCAATTGCTTCCGCTCTTTTTTTGCAAGTCCATTATATTCCTCGATGTAGTCCTTGAAAAAATCATCAAGTATATCTTTTGAAAAAAGTTGTATGAGTTTGCCAAATTCCTTTTGCCCAATCGGCCCGTTTTTTGATAATACGTTGCGAAGCCGGTTTTCTGTGATAAGGCTCTCCATCTCGTTAAATAGTTCTTCGCCTTTTTCATACAACGTCATCTTGGGCTTTTTTGGACTGTCTCTTGCCTTTGCTTTTTCCGCCCATTTCTCATTCTTGTTTTTAAGAATTACTCTTGTTTTATCACTAAGAAATTTAGGAATTGCCGGTTTTATCACAACACCTTCACATATGTTATCTTCGAGTTCGGGAAGACCCAGCCATGCGGAAATCTGAGAAGGAAAGCTGTTTGAATATTTCAAGCATTCTTCAAACGTGCCCCTGAAAATAGTTTTTGCATACAAAAAACCGGTCATCTCCATGACCTGGTTGAACTTATCTACATCGAGCAATTGGCCATCTATCGCCACATCAATGGCGTAAAAGTCGTTGTGCGGCGTGTAAAAAATACCTTTCTGAATTCTTGTGGCAGAAGTATCCTTTTCCACATCGTTGTGAGGATATGTTCCGCCGACTAATTCACCATATACAGCCAACTCACTAAAATCGCAGCCTTCTTTCTTTAAAATCGCGTAGAGCTTTTTAACTCTTTCCCTGTTTTTGTCTTCAACCGGCATATAGTCATAAAAGTTATCTTGTATAAAACCACTCCTCTTGGCGGATTTCAGATCCTTTCCGTCATACCAGAAAGAAAGATTGGCGCCATGCGCCTTTTCCTGTAAAACAAATTCGCCTTCGTCTAATTTTTCCACAGCAAGAATATCAAGAAACTTTTTGCGATAACTATTTTCAATGTCGAAATATTTTCTAAATCTCGTAGTTTCTCTCCTCACTTCCTATCATATCCCAAAGGGGAATAACTTTTGGTTTGTACCGTTCTTTAACAAAAGAAACCCAAAAGAAATCCCCCTGATATTGGAACCCTGCCGGTTCGTAAAAGCAAATGATTGGGAATTAATGCCCAGGCGAAACATGATGTGTTGCTATCTGTTAAGATATTTTGCAAGCGTTCGAAAAAATTATCTCTATCGGCATCATCCTTAAAAATGGTTTTCCTTAGCTGGTAAGGTTAGAGCGCCCCTTCTCAGCGCCAGGACTATGCCTCATCGGCTAACCGGCGCCCTTAACCGGTTTCATCTACAAGGAGACAGTTGGCTCTCTCCAGTTCCCGAGCTACCCCTGTGAATACATGCCCTGCTCATCGAATTTTATCCCACTTAAGGGGAATCCCAACGATTCGGATTTATCTGGACACGACCAGCGCCTGGTTGGACAGTCGGACATGATTTAAAATTATGGACTTGAATTACTTTTTAAACAACAGCCAGTCTGCAGCCAAGCGCTTTTGTTACTTTGCTGATCGTGGAAAACTTCGGATTGCCGCCTTCAGCAAGAGACTTATACAGACTCGCGCGGGTAACACCGGCTTGTTTAGACACTTCGGTCATACCTTTAGCCCTGGCAGCAGTGTTCAGCGCATGAATGAAATCGGATTCGTCACCAGTAGCAGCAACCTCTTGAAGAAAACCACGAATCTCTTCAGGAGTGTTCAAATGTTCGGCTATGTCAAAAGGTTTTGTGTTAAGGGGCATAGGTTAACCCTTCAGTTCATTCAAGAGTTCAGCGGCTCTTTCAATGTCTTTGGACTGCGTAGATTTGTCTCCACCGGTTTGTTTAAAATCTCCGAAATTGCCGTTTTCTACCTGGTCAAGCCGAGCCAAGACCTTTATTTTTATCGAAGAGTCTTTCAGCTTGGCAAACCACTTATCGTACTGTTTCGAACTTCGGAGTTCGTATTTCATATTTAATAATGTATCTCTCAAGATACAGATTGTCAAGATTATTATGAATTACTTGTAAGTTCAAACTGTTTTCAGAGAACATCTTTTTGCTATGAAAACAACTTGTTAACCTATATATGTGCTACTGGATTAAGATACGCTTTTAATTGTCACATTTTATATATAGCAATAAATTCAACAAGTTGTAACTAATAAACTATTTAGGAATATGAAATAAATTAAGGATTAAAACAACTCTAAACTTTTGTTTTTACACAGATAATACGCCCCCTGAAATCAGTTTGAACTTACAATTACTTCAGAAATAAAATGCTTGAAACGAGATAGAGGAAATGGCAGCGATTAAGGAAGAGTAAAAAACAAAAATCATCAGGGATGGTTCGGAGGCTTCAACGCCCAGGATGAGGAGCGCGCTGTTTGCGTCTGTCTCAATCCGTTTGATGTCATAGCTGTCGAGCTTGCACGGCATTTATTTTTTGGCGCGCTCCTCATCCTGGGCGTTGTCCCCGAGGTACGAGGGAACATCAAGTAATTATACGGATATGGATATCATCATCTTTGTAATGTTATTCGTATTTTTAAACGCCATGTGCCTTGAAAAAAGTACACTTCTTGACCAGGCCATTGACAGTATCCGTCGGCTTATGGATCATAACCGTTATCATGATCATATATCTGCGAGTGTAATGTGAGGAGAAACCATGTCGATGGTCAAATATTTCTTATATTTATTCATTAGGCCAACCGCTGCCATAAAGCAGATCTTGCATGAAAGGCCTGGTTTCAAAAGGATAATCATCTTTTTATTTTGCATTGGTCTGGGAAGAGGCTTGATTGATGACGCATGGCAACTTTTGATGGCGGGCCAGTTTAGTCAGACCATATCCTCATGGTCTGTTTTCAAGAGTCATCTTGTAATTGGAAGCTTTTTTATATTTTCCTGCATAACGAACTGCCTATGCACGATGGATAGCCTTCGCGCTCATAGCTTACATTTTGGGTAAATTCGCAGGAGGAAAAGGGAAAATTATAGATTTCTTGAGAGTTTATGGGGTTATCCTGGGTATATTTCTTGTCACCGCACTTCCTGATTTTGCTCATCTTTTTGTAAAGCTTCCGGCAATTCAATTTGCTGTCTCCGAGCCCTATAACCCAACTATCGGCGTGGGGCAGATGCTTACCTCCTGCTGGTTAGCCTATATTTCTTATAAGGCAGTCAGGATAATCTATGGTCTGACTGTCACGGATTCCATCCTTATCGGGCTTTCCGTTCCCCTTATCAATATAGGCACATTGATCTTTGGTGCAAAGGTGTTTTTTAATATTCCCGGGATAGCGTTTTTAACCGAAAGAAAGCTCTTCAGCTTAGCTACGTTTGTGTTCATAGCAGCTACCTTGATAGCTATTCCCTTGCTTGTATGGCTCGCATATTGGATTAACAGGAAAGGCAGAACAAAGGATAGCGGAAGATAATCGGGTAATCATCACCAAATCCGTGAAAGGAGACAAATGGATGGGGGCTCCCAAGGTCTTAAAAGCAAAAGCTCTGGTTATAGGGTGCATAATGACAATCATTGTGATAAATATTTCTCAGTGTGGAATCCATTCCGAAACGAGCAGTACTGATAATATGGAACTGGTCATCCGGGCAGATAAAGCTATTTACCAATCAAGCGAGCCTGTTAAGATGTGCCTGACAGTTACTAATAGGGCATCCCGGCCTTTGACTCTTCATTTCTCTACAGCCCAGAAGTATGACTTTGTAGTAAAAAAACAGGGAAGCGAAGTTTGACGATGGTCAAGGGGCAGGATGTTCGCCATGATGCTAACCCATGTAACCCTTAAACCTGATCAATCTTTGGTCTATGAGGAATCTTGGCAACAAAAAGACGCTGAAGGCAATCACGTTCCTCCCGGAAAATATGAGATTATAGGGTTATTGACTTCATATCCAGGGAGAACATCACAATCTCTCTATATAGAAATACAATGATAAATCGGGTAAGCGTTCACGAAAAATAGAAATTGGAAATTTGGCCTTCATGCTTTTGTACTGTTCTTCCCAATTTCCAATTTCAGGGATGGTTCCCTACGCTGTGGTATGTACGAGATATTTGTGGAAACTATATTTGCATTTTTATCCATTGATTGCTGGGTTATTCCAACGGGGATGGATGGCAGCAACTCAAACAAGGTCATCATGCTGTCCCTAAGTTTCATTATATAAGCCTTTCTTATACGTTTCTAATCACCTCAGTGTTTTCGTACGCCACCAAATTTTCACCGTTAGCTTCAAGGACTTACTTATGAAAATTCCTCATCCGAAAAAGCAACCGTGTGTATCAGCATCGATTTAGATGATCAGCCACGACCTTTTCCTCTACCTCCACCACGCCTTCCCATACCTTTGTCTCTTCTTCTGCCTCTTCCGCCGCAACCCGCGCCTCTTTGCGATTGGTCCAACCTCCCTTGCTCCATCCCAGTCTTCACATCTGTCACTACACTTTGAAATAATGAAGAAAGATAGGACCACAGGCTTAAAGCAATGCCTGTGCCCGCTTCAACCACGGCTTCTGTTTTATCATATGGTGCGGCATCTGGTTGGGCCTTTTCCTGCTTTGGCTCCATCCCTTGTTCTGAGGACAGATAGGATTTCAATGTGTCATATGCTACATTCACCTCTTTCAATTTTTCCTCAGCCTTTTGTTTCAGACGGGGATTGTTGGAAAACCGGTCAGGATGCCAAACAGTGACTATATCTTTATAGGACTGTTTGATCTCATCTGTTGATGCACCGCGGTCCAATTCAAGTATCTCAAAAGATTGTTCAATATCCATTTTTATTTTCCCTAAGATTAATTATTTATTTTCCATGCAAAGAAATTCATGGATTGTTCGCGAAACAGTTTGTGGAGAGCCAAGAACGATATTTGCAGCTTCATCATTGCCGGTTGCCTGAAGATATTCGGCAAAACACAAGGGGTGAAGACGGGAAAATTGCACTCTGCCAATCGGAAAAGAAATATTCTTCATGGCAAATTCAAGAAGCGAACCGGCTGCAATCACATGCAGATCGGGTAATTCCTCATAAAAATAAGGTTAAATTAAAGCATATCTTTTAAAAAAGCAAGAGTTTTGTTGAGAATGAACCGGTGAAACGCAAGGATGGCCTCGTCCATTTTGCCTTATATGATGGGTTGGTACATAGAGAAGAGGAAGATTTTTTGAAACGACAAGGATCAGGTCAACTTTATTGATCGTTTGGCTGGGCGCTTATTCCAAACTAAAGGATATCCCTGAATTTCTTCAATTTTAGCCTATATTATAGCTTGACATCAATTTGAAAATTGTTTAGTTAAGGATTTTAACTCGCTTGGAAAGGAATTCGTGAAGTCAAAAGTCCTTATATTTATTCTTATCTGTTCGATCATAGAGACGTTTTTCTGTCTTCAAGTTGCAATAGCGGACATCGGAGAAAGACAACGTCTGCATATTCTTAAAGAATCGGGACAGCGCAGTGAAGCGTATGAAGGATACAAGGCCGCCATTGCAAAACATCCAAAATCCATTCCCCTTGTTCTCGATTTTGTTGAACTCCTTATTGGCATGGAGAGGTTTGATGAATCCCGGAACCTGCTGCAAGAAATAAGACCTGAAGATATCAATGCCCTGGATGACAACGACAAAAGACGTATTTCGCTCCTCAATGCCCAACTTCTTGTAAAAAGGCAGGAATTTGATACGGCAATATCCGAAATAAAGCCCTTTGCGGATTCAAAGGATGATCAACTTCTTATTGCAGATATCTATCTCATGGGAGGGCAATGGAGAAAGTCATTAAGGATTCTAGGGGAGGTGGAAGAGTCAATTTATTATACTCCCTACGAAAGAGACCTTGCCCGAAAGAAAATAGCAAATATCAGAAGACACTATGCTCCCCGAATTAATGCAGATGCCGGGATCGTGGACTCAAAGGAATATGGAGCAATCCCCTGGAGTTCTATTTCCGGCGAAATTTCCATATACAAAAACAACCGGCTTACGACA
>QMMZ01000020.1 GCA_003647525.1 Deltaproteobacteria bacterium
GCTGTCGGTCAGGGAGCTTTATGTATTGAAATCAGGAAAAACGATGCAGAAATAGAACCAATAGTTACTGCTTTGGACCATCAAAAAACAAGGTCTGCCGTTATTGGTGAACGGGCCTTTTCAAACTGCCTGGAAGGAGGATGTCAGGTCCCTATAGCCGCCTATGGTAAAATTGAAAAGAATATATTTACTCTGAGCGGACTTGTTGCTGATATTGATGGAAAAACCATTTTAAAGAAAACCTTGTCAGGTGCTGTTGAGCAATCCGAAAGTATTGGTGTTAAACTTGCTGATAGTCTTATTTCTATGGGCGCCAAAAAAATACTGGAAAACATAAAAACAAGTGACACTTTAGCCCTTTGAAAAATTGTTACAAAAGCGGGAACAAATGAAAACTATGAAAGGTAAAGTCTATCTGGTTGGTGCGGGTCCTGGCGATCCAGGATTGATTACAGTAAAAGGACTGGAATGCATTAAACAAGCTGATGTTCTAATATATGATTATCTCGCCTCACCGGTTCTTTTAAATTACGCTTCAAAGAATGCTGAAATAATCTATGTCGGGAAAAAAGGCGGAGATCATACTCTGTCCCAGGATGGAATTAATTCTCTTATAGCTGAAAAGGCTAACAAGGGTTTTATCGTAACACGATTAAAGGGCGGTGATCCCTTTATTTTTGGACGTGGAGCAGAGGAAGCGGAAGTTTTAATAGAAGAAGGCATTTCTTTTGAAGTCGTTCCCGGTGTCACTTCTGCAATAGCGGCTCCTGCATATGCAGGAATTCCTCTGACTCACAGAAAATTTACGGCTACAGTTGCATTTGTAACCGGCCATGAGGACCCAACCAAAGAGGAGTCTAATATCGACTGGTCGGCATTGGCAAAAGGTATTGGAACAATTGTTTTTCTTATGGGAGTTAAAAACCTGCCAAAAATTACAAGTCAGCTTATTAATTATGGCATGCCTTCTGATACGCCTGTTGCCCTTGTTAGATGGGGAACAACGCCCAGGCAGTTCTCTGTTGCAGGAACCCTTGAAAATATAAATGAACGTGTAAGAAGCGTTGGTCTTAAACCGCCGGCTATCATTGTTGTTGGAAATGTTGTTAAGTTAAGAAAAACAATGAACTGGTTTGAAAATCGCCCTCTAATGGGAAAAAGAATTGTAGTAACCCGGGCCCGGGAACAGGCCAGCGAACTGGTTAAACTGCTCTCAGATCTTGGGGCAGAGTGTTTGGAATGCCCTACAATAAAAGTAGTCCCGCCTGATGACTGGAAGCTCCTTGATGCGGCAATTGAAAATATTTCTTCCTATGACTGGCTGGTTTTCACTAGCGTCAATGGTGTAAATTACTTTTTCGAGCGACTTTTTTCAAAAGCTAAAGATGCGCGCGTATTAGGCAAATTAAATACAGCGGTAATAGGACCCGCAACAGAAAGAAGGCTTTTTGATTTTGGATTAAAAAGCGATATTGTACCCAAAAGTTACAGAGCTGAGTCAGTTATTGAGGCATTCAGTAATAAAGATGTAAATGGGAAAAAGATACTCCTGCCACGGGCAAAAGAAGCAAGGCCCATCCTTCCTGTTGAGCTGACAAAGATGGGGGCTATCGTTGATGAGATAACATCGTATTATACCAAAGAGGTTCCGGATTCCGCAGATCTATTGTTGAAGCAACTTAAAGAGGGCAAAATAGATCTTATAACATTTACAAGTTCTTCTACTGTAAAAAACTTCAAAGCTATTTTACCTGACAATATTTTTGAGACTCAGATGAAAGATATAACTATTGCCTGCATTGGCCCCATAACCGCTGATACTGCGAAAAATCTTGGATTTGACGTTCACATTGTTGCAAATTCTTTTACTATACCAGGATTATGTGAATCTATTTTAGATTATTATAAATAAAAAGGGGGCAATATTAAAAAAATAATATTGCCCTTTTTTATTCAGATGTTTATCAGGAACAGCAGGATCCTGTTGTGCTGCAACTTGAGCACCCTGAGCTAAAATCAACCCCCGATGAAACTTTAAATCCAAATGCCGTAAAATCAACCTTTATAGGTTTAACCTTCTCCATAAAATCCTTATTCACAATATACTGAAAATTGTCTACAGTATATATGTTATCAGCATCTTTGGGCTCATCCAGAGCCATTGATAAAGAAGGGCCTCCTCAACCGCCTTCGTTCAAAAAGATCCGAATGGGTGCAACCTCTCTGCCTCTAAAATAGTCAGCTACTTTTACTGTAGCTGCTTCTGTAACTTCAAGCATTGTATCCTCCCTAAATTATTAAACTCAACAAAATTATCCGAATTAAAAATTCGGATTATAAAATAGCCATTGCAATTTCATTTGTCAATGCAGAAAAGTCATTAAAATTAAAAATACTTGTCTATTAATATAATTCGTGATAATAAAAATTTTTATTAAATTAGCGCACCTTCGGTGCGAACTTTCGGGCTGTGATTATTTTTTCGTAGGGCGATCCTTGTGATCGCCCCGATTAGGGCGAATACAAGATTCGCCCCTACTATGAAAAATGGAAATTCCTATACTATTTAATTATTAAACAGTACTATATTTTTAAAATTCACATTGTGAATCAAAGTTCAAAAGGAGGAGAAAACCATGGCAGATAGCAACAAAGGCTCTATAATAACAGGGGCAATTCTTATTATAGTAATTGCATTCTTTTTGCAGGTAATGTTTGTTTATGCGCAAAATAGTGACACGCCCAATAAGGCTGCTACCGAATTTACCAAGGCATATTTTGGGCTCGATAGCTCAATGGCTGATCGGCTCTGTCAAGAAAGCTTGATAGTTGACGGGGTTAATGTTGTTGATAAGTATATCGACAGTGTTACCACAAAAGCCAAAGCTGAAGGGTTCAGACCGTTTTATGTTAAGGACTTCATTTATCATATACAAACTAATACCGTCAGCAAAGATGACAACAAAGCGAAAATCAGTTTGACCTGTGAAATAAAACATCCATTGCGTTCATTTTTTACTAAAGAATCTTCCAGGGAAATTAATGAGACAATTGATCTTATTAAGGAAGATGGTAAATGGAAAGTGTGTGGGGATGTTTTCTCTCTTTGCAGCTAATTTTCAAACCAAAGCATCGCGATTCCTGCTGATTGCAATCTAATAAAATCAAGGACGCAGCCGTCAAGCTAAAAGGCTATGAAGATCGAATTTTGAATAAGATATTCTGCCAATTTATAAACCGGCGGAGCAAAGCGATTTCATCATTCGATCTTCAACGTTCAAAAAACGCTTTACTCTGCAGTTTGCAGCAGTTTCCGATACCAGCATGAAAATTCATACATTCCCCAATATTTATCATCATCATTGATAATTCCAAGACAAATTTCCACCACTCCATTTCCATATGCATTGCTGTAACTTTCCTGATCTTTCGACTGCAAAAACTCTCTTATCAGCATTTGAGAAGTTCTTTTTGTTTTATCTTTCCTGATATCTATGGGATCTTTTGGTTCCTGGAAAGGGTTCCATTGATCATATCCTTTTTTCAGGATATGTTTCTGATTTCGTGGAGACATGCTATCGAAGATAGCTCTTTTTTTTTCTTTTTCTTCTTCTTCGGGTGATATTTTAGTCATTTCCCTCTCCTTCTTGTTTATCTTTGGTGTCGTCTCTATTAATATCGCCAATCCCCAGATACTCTTCGTCATATATAGTAAGAAGAGCCATGGATAAAGGCACTATAACATCTGCCAGTTTCACATGCCTGGATTTAATCTCTTTAGCCAATTCAACAGATATTTCGTAAAGCTTGTTGTGTATTTTTTCCAGATTAACTGTTGGATACTGTTCGCCCTCAGCAAAAGCCGAAAGGCCGCAGGTATGGCTGACTCCGCCTATAGATATTGGTATTCCATAAAGCCTGCAAGTTATTGGCCTGCATTCATAAAGATCACACTTGCCTTCATCATTAAGAAGGGGGCACCTTACACGCTCCTCCGCCATCTTAGACAATAGCTCATTCTCATCTTTTCCTGACTCAAGGTCTTTATATGCTTTTCTTTTAAGCTTATATATTGTTCGGTCTGCTATGTTTGACTTCTCAATAAGCCGCTCCCTTTCGCCACCCTTAAACTTTTTATTAAACTTGTCATTTATATATAATGCCTCAATGAGATAGAGGTCAAATAGTGCGTTACAGCAATCCGAACACTTTGTTTTGCATTTAACGCACTCTGGGTACTCGCTTTTCACACGCTCAAACACCTTGTCTGCCGTTGCTAAAACTTCTTCGTATTGTTTAAAAAAGGGCGTAAAATCTATATCCATAATTATCTCCTTCGCTAAATCAGCATTAATGCTGATTTTTTTGTAACATTTTGGGCCTTTCAAAGAGACTTTTTTGACAGGATTGACAGGATATTCAGAATATAAAATATCAAAAACTCATCCTGTAAATCCTTATCAAAACCCCTTGCCTTACGTTTAATCTCAACCTGCCCGCCATCGCAAGCTCAGGCGAAGCGGGCGGGCTTTCTGTCCACCAAAATTAATAATTAAACCTGATAAAAACCATAACCCAGTTTGTTTGCTTGAACCAAAATCTTGTTTATCCTGTTATCCTGTCCGAATTTTGCAAAGGGCTAAAGTGTTACCGATTTGTTAATATCTGCCGCATAATTGTTTCACGTGAAACACTATTTTCCAATACAAAATCTATTGAAGATTTGATCTACAACGTCGTTATTGGCTGAACCCCCCGTTATTTCACCAAGCAAATCAAGCGCTTCATTCACATCGATGGCAATCAGCTCAAGAGGTGATTTACGATTAAGCTCATCAATGGCTGAACAAAGCGAGACCAAGCATCGATCAAGTATCAGCTTATGTCTCAAGTTTGGAATTATCACACCCTGGGGGTCAAAGCCGTTTTCTCCATACAAAATCTTTACAATTAAATCCTTAAGCTCGTCAATACCCCTGTTATAAAGAGCTGAAATTTCTACTCCAGGCAATTTTCTCCAGCTATCCGGCGTATTGACGTTATGTCTGTCTGAAAACAAATCCGACTTGTTTATTACAAGAATAGAATTCCTTGCATTGATCATTTTAAAAATTTCATGATCCTCATGAGTTAAAATAGAACCACCATCAATGATAAACAAAATCAGATCCGAACAATCAATATAATCTTTAGCTTTATTTATTCCTATGGCTTCAACAGGATCATCTGTATCGTGAAGCCCGGCAGTATCGGCTATAATGATGGGCATACCTCTCAAGCTAAAGGACTCTTCAATCAAATCTCTTGTCGTGCCGGGCAAGGCAGTAACAATCGAGCGCTCCTTTTTTATCAAACAGTTCATAAGGCTCGATTTGCCAACATTTGGTTTTCCAACAATAACCAATTTTATCCCGTCTCTAAGAATATGGCCATTGTCATATTGCCTAATAAGCTCTTTTATTGTATTGATAATATTGTTTTGGAAAACATCAGTTATTCTATCGACATTAATAATTTCTTCAACATCTTCAGGGAAATCTATGGCTGCGTTTATTTCTGCAAGAAAATTAAAAAGATAATCACTAATTCTTTCTATACATAGTTGCATTTCCCCCTTTATCAGGGTGGTTGCTATTTCTAAAGATTTGTTTGTCCTCGCGTTTATTATATCTATAACCGCCTCGGCCTGTGTCAAATCTATGCGACCATTGATATAAGCCCTTTTTGTAAATTCGCCGGGACCAGCAATTACAGCACCGTATTTTAATACTAAATCCAAAATAGACCTAATGACAACTGGGCCTGAATGGGCCTGAATTTCTACAACATCCTCTCTGGTATATGAATGGGGAGCAAGCATAACTGCAAGTAGAACTTCATCAACAACTCGCCCGTTTTCAGGATCAATAATATAACCATGGTAAAGGTGGTGTGATTTAAAAGAAGAAATATCTGCAGAATCCTTATCTTCCGGGCTGGATATCGAAGAATGTGATCTTTGAAAGATATGCAAAGCTATTGGCAAAGCGTTTTGACCGGAAATTTTTATAATACCAATGCCGCCGGCACCTATTGGCGTTGCTACTGCGGCGATAGTCGAATCGTTCATATTATAAATTTCAGGCTTTTCTTTTTCCATGATATTTCTTCTTGGGAAATATCAGCAATTTTTTTAAAAAACCATCTCCCACGCTTTGCGTTCTAATGCTGCTGTCATCCCTTAAAGCAAGATGAACTATTCTTCTGTCATGAGCATTCATTTGTCCTATTGTAATGGGTTTCCCGCTGCGTTTCGCTTTTTCAGCAAGCCTCCCGGCAAGCATCTTTAGATTATTTTGTCTTTTCTCCAAATAACCTTCAATATCTATCTGAATTCGAATTCTCTGTTCGCTGTGTTTGTTGACGATTTTTTCAACGAGATATTGCATGGCCTCAAGAGTCTGTCCTTGCTTGCCAATGAGGATCGCCGCATTGCCACCTTTTATATAAAATAAAATTCGGTCTGATTTTTTTTCAAACGATATTTTTGCGTCAATAGTTATTAGATCAACAATTTGCTGAAGAATATTTTTACCCAAATTTACAGACTCATCCGGTATGGAAGCGATTGCCTTATCGTCAAGGAGTGCTTGTTTTGTTGAACGCTCAACCTCGATGACATGTTCCTTTGATTTATTATTGTGTTCAAGATCCTTCTCGATATTATCTTCAGGTGTTAAATCAGGCAATGTAACACGAATTTTTGCCTTCTTAATACCAACGAGACCAAAAATACCGGTAGCTCCATAAGAAATAACATCGTACTTAAGTTTTTCTTTTGGGATTTTCAATTCTTCACAAGCTTTTTGGGATGCTTTTTCAACATCCTTGCCTTCAAATTCCAAATGAGGCGACATGAATTTCCTCCATTACTAAGGCAGTAAGTAAAAACAACTTGCACATCTTGCTTGCCTTTTGTTCCGTCTTCTGCGTTGCTTGTTGGTTACATAATTCATTATGCGCCCTTCTCGCGCCTTGAAGACAAAACAAAATTTTTCGCAATATTGTACAACTTGTTTCTACTCACTGCCTAAGCAGCTTTTTTTGTAGTATAGTATTGTTGTGAGATAGAAAGGACGTTGTTTACAAGCCAGTATAAAACCAGCCCTGAAGAAAAATTTATAAAAATCACAGTGAAAACAAGAGGCATAAACTGCATCATTTTGGCCTGTGAGGGATCGCCCATTGCCGGTGAAAGTTTCTGCTGTAAAAACATCGTCGCCCCCATAATAATTGTCAACACAGGAATACCATATGGCGGCTGCATAAAAGGAATAGAAAAATCAAAACTTAGAAGGCGATCCGGTGCCGACAAGTCATTAATCCACCCCAAAAAAGGAGCATGTCTCAGCTCTATTGCTTCATACAACATCCGATACAGGGCAAAGAAAACAGGAATTTGGAAAACCATTGGAAGGCACCCCCCCACGGGGTTTACCTTATATGTTTTATATAATGACATGGTTGCCTCATTCATCTTTTTCTTGTCGCCCTTATATTTTTCTCTTATTTCCATTACCAGGGGTTGAATTTTCTTCATTTCGTTCATCGATTTATAGCTCTTTGCTCCAAGAGGCCACAGAATGATCTTGGTAAGGATTGTTAAAATAATAATGGCTACGCCGTAATTTGAAATAAAATGATCATATAAAAAATTCATCAGCCAGAGGCATGGTTTGGCTAAAAAATCAAACATGCCAAAATTTATAGCTTTATCCAGATCATAGCCAATCTCCTTCAGTACTTTCGTGTTCCTTGGCCCCATAAACAGATGAAACCCAAAAGTGCGCTGTGTGCCTGGATTTATAATACTCTCGGGTTGCATAAACTGATTTTCCAAGACATTGTCTTTGTCAAGAAAAAGACGCATACTCGCCGTAACAGCGCTTTCAGGTATAATACATGACATAAAATATCGATCTTGTACGGCTATCCATTTCAATTCACCATTATATATATTTTTATCTTCAATATTTTTTATCTTTACCTGCTCAAGATCATTGTTTATTAAAGCGCTTGGGCCCTCGAAACCATACCTGCTTACATTTCCAGGAGAAATTTTAAATAAAGATAGAATCAAATTATCCTGAATGGTTTGATTTGAACCGTTTTTAACTGTAACTTTACATCCGATCATGTAGGTTTCAGGATAAAAAATAAACTTCTTTTCTATTACTAACCCATTAGAAGCTTTCCAAGAAAACGATAATTCTTTTGAGTTATCGTTTATCTCAATAGTGTCATCTTTAATATCCGTCATAAAAAATGCATCATTTAGTGCCGGAACGCTGTTTTTAGCCAGGCTGATTTTTATGGTTCCATTATGTAGCTCCGGGGATATCATTTCGAGCAAAGGTGAATCAGGCTCCATGGTTTCTTTGTATTTATTTAAGACAAAGCTCTTAAATACAGCTCCTTTTTCTGAGATAATTGCAGAATATAAAGGTGTATTAACCCTGACAACTCGTGGAGGTTTAATTGTCTTCAGTGCATCTTCTTTAATCAATGCCGTATGATCGACGGATTCAGTATTTATTTCTTTTATATATAGTTCTTCTTTAGAGATAGTTTCTGTCTGCAAGTCTTGCTTTGGCTTTTCGACGACTTGTTTATCTACAAAGAAAATTTCCCATAATAAAAATACTACAAATGAAAGAGCTATAGCTACAAATATTCGAGCTTGATCCATGCCCATCTCCTAATAAATGTTACAATCCTTTTCGAAAGAAAAGGAAAAAGTTAACGTTTAAAATACATATCTATTCGTAATAGTTCACGGTTTACGGTGAACTTTTGAACCTTTGAACGACTAAATTTATCAAAAACTTTAAAGAATAAAGGGCTGAATGAACTACCCCGCCGCAAGCGGACGGGGTATCAAAAAGGTATTTTTTTTAAGCGCCCCAAGGGATCGGGGTATTAAACCCAAGCTACGCAATAAAATTTGTGGTCACAGTGGCATAATTTTATGATGAGGCAAGACCGAATGTGGGGGCTAAAACTACCCAAAAGTCTTCATTTAACGTAAGCAGCGTTTATCTATAGACTTTCAGATAATCAATTTCACAAGGCCAGAAGGAGGAAGGCGTATTAGTCATACGTCGACGACTGATAACACAGTGAAATTAATTATCTGAAAGTCTATATGGCGGCTGACAGCTTGCTTGTTAAGGAACAGGATCAAATCCTCCCTCGTTAAAAGGATGGCATCGAATAATTCTCTTTAAGGCAAAGATTAATCCTTTAAGCGGACCGTAACGCGAGATAGCCTCATATGCATAATTAGAACAGGTGGGATAAAAACGACAAGAATGACCCAGAACAGGAGACAGTATGCATTGATACAACTTGATAAATATTAAAAAAATCCTTTTAACCATGACCAACTGATATTCTATCAAAAATTTTTTGAAGAGATAATAACGCCAGGTCTGAAGTTAGTCCTGCAGCTTCTTTCCTGGCAATTATATTAAAATCCCAAAACCCACTTATCTTATGCCTGTTTAACCGAAAATATTCACGAAAAATACGTTTGATCCTGTTACGTTCTACAGCGTTCCCAACCTTTTTGGATACAGTAACACCCAATCGTGTTCTCTTAAACCTGCCCTGACAGAATAGAAGAACAAAATATCTGTTCTGAAGTTTGATTCCACATCTTGATATTTCAAGAAAATCGGAATGTTTTAAAATTCTATCTGCCTTTGTAAACGGAAAAAAGTGCAAAAAATATTTACCCTCTATAGCCAAAATCGATAAATTTAGGTTTAAACAACCAAACGCTTTCTTCCTTTCGCTCTCCGCCTGTTAATAACTCTTCTTCCCTGTTTTGTTGACATTCTTTTCATGAATCCATGTGTTCTGGCTCGTTTAATTCTGCTTGGCTGATAAGTTCTTTTCATAATTCAATCCTTTTTAATAGCTGCAACTCAAATACATAAAATTTTGAAAAAAACACAATGTTTTTATATTGTCAAGCTCCAAAATTAACCCAAAATTTACTGCTATTTTTTGAGAACTTCAAAAATATCAAATTCTTCCATATGAAACTGAGGATTAGGGTATATTACAATCCGTTTGCCAAGAGTTTGTTCTAAGGAGGTTATTATATGATTGTCATCGCCGAGAAGAAAATCAGCAATTTTTGGGTTTACCCTTAGGGTCAGTTTAACCCCCACCATATCGGGCGCGTCTCGGAGTATCTCTCTGTATATATTGCAACAAATTGTTTGTCTGGATATAAGGAACCCATCTCCGTCGCAATAAAAACAAGGCTCGCAAAGCATCCTTGTCAGCGGCTGTCTAGTTCGTTTGCGGGTCATCTGTATCAAACCCATCTCCGACATCGGAAGAATATGACTCTTGCTTCTATCTTTTGTCAGCGCCTTCTTAAGGGCATTAAATATTTTTTCCTGGTTTGATTTTTTTTCAACATCAATAAAATCTATTATAATTATACCGCCTATATCTCTAAGGCGTATTTGATATGCTATCTCTTTAACTGCCTCTAAATTCGTCTTTAAAATTGTTGCCTCAAGATTATGCTTGCCAACATATCGACCAGTGTTTACATCTATAGCTACAAGGGCTTCCGTTTGTTCAATCACAATATAGCCGCCTGATTTAAGCCATACTTTTCTTCTTAATGCACGTGATATTTCGCCTTCTAAACCATAAGCATCAAAAATTGACTCGGAACCTTCATATAGCTCAACAGAATCCTTTAGGCTGGGCATGAATGTGTCGAGAAAAGAAAGAATTGATTCAAAACCGGAACGAGAATCAATAATTAATTTTTCTGCTTCGTTGGTCAAAAGATCCCTTACTGCTCGAAGGCTAACGGTAAGCTCCTGGTGTAAAAGAGAAGGCGCAGATGCTGACTTGTATCTTCTCTGGATGCTTTCCCACAAACTGTTAAGAAAGCCCATTTCTTTTTCGAGCTTCTCTTCATATATGCCCTCACTAACCGTCCTCACAATATAGCCATAAGGTTCTTTTCTTAAGGACAGAACTATATTTTTTAAACGTTTTCGTTCTGTTTCGCTTTCTATACACCTGGATATACCAATATGATCAGTTGTCGGCATAAGAACAAGAAAGCGGCCTGGAAGCGAAATATAATTAGTTGCTCTTGGCCCCTTTGTCCCAATTGGGGCCTTGGCGATCTGAACCATGATTTCCTGGCCCTCAGTAATAAGATCCTCAATATGACGGTTATCCCGTTCTATAGAGGATGAGATCTGATTTGCAGTGCCTGTGCCGGAAATTTCAGGGTTAACTTCTCTGTTTTTAATAAAAATTTGTTCGAATTCTTTATAATCATTGCAAATTACATCATCAACATATATAAAAGCCGCCTGATTTAAACCAATATCAACAAAGGCTGCCTGCATACCCGGCAAAACTCTCTGCACTCTCCCTTTATATATATTTCCCGCTATATTGGAATCATCTCCTCTCTCAATAAAAAGTTCTACAATTGTTCCATCTTCAAGAAGAGCGACCCGCGTTTCATGTTCTGCAACATTTATGATTAGCTTTTTATGCATGTATTTGATTTTTTATTATATTTTAATAAATCTTGCTTTTTTTGCTTTTTCATCGGTCAGCTTGAAAATTTCCTTAATTACCTCTTAAGGCCTTGCTGTCTTACCTGATTCCGACCTAAGTATCATCTGTAATTTGTCTGGTTTAAGCAACTCTATGTCTAAAACCATATACTTTAAGTCTATCTTTTTCAACCTCCCTTTTTTGTCAATACGAGAAACGATGAACTCCGGGCTTTGTAAAAAAATTTCCAGCTCTTTATTATCAAAAAATTCTTCTTTTATTGTAACAATATAGTTATATTTTTTCTCATTATTATGGACCTTTTTGGTTGAAACAATTTGACAGTCGTGAACAGAAAGACCTTCCGGAAGGAGCTTATTTAAAGTTTCTATTATTGACTGTGGTTTAAAATTCTCTGGAACAACGAGACAAAAATATTCTTTTAGACTTTCCAGGCCGATAGGCAAAGTATCTTCAAAAGAAATTTTTGGTTTAGGATGAA
>QMMZ01000021.1 GCA_003647525.1 Deltaproteobacteria bacterium
GGACTCTATGATTCCGGAAAAGTTGATAAAATAATAAATGATTTCCGCAAACAAAATATTATATTTGAGGATGATGGGGCGCTATGGTTTAGAACTAAAGATTTTGGAGATGAGAAAAATCGTGTTGTTGTTCGTAATAATGGTCTGACAACCTATTTTGCTTCAGATATAGCTTATCATCAAGATAAGTTTGATAGAGGTTTTGAAAGAGTTGTCGATGTTTGGGGAGCTGATCACCACGGATATATTCCCAGAGTATCAGCCGCAATTGAGGCTTTAGGTTACGGCAGAGACAAATTTAATGTTATTCTGATTCAACTTGTCAATCTGCTGCGCGAAGGAGAACCTGTTGCGATGTCAACCAGGGCAGGCGAGT
Source organism: Deltaproteobacteria bacterium (assembly GCA_003647525.1). The sequence continues at coordinate 377 of QMMZ01000021.1, forward strand.
TTGTTACTCTCAGAGACGTAATCAGGGAAGTCGGCAGTGATGCGGCAAGATTTATTTTTTTAACGCGCCATTATGAGAGTGCACTTGATTTTGATCTTGAACTTGCCAAAAAGAAAACAAACGATAACCCTGTGTATTATGTTCAATATGTGCATGCCAGGATATCAAGCATTGCCCGGAAGGCACAAGAAAGGGGAATAAGTGATATAGCCTGGAATGATGCTGCAATATCCAGGCTTACTGAACCTGAGGAAATACAATTAATTAAGACTATGGCGCGTTATCCCGAGATAGTAAGGTGCAGTGCGGAGTATATGGAACCCCACCGGATCACGTATTATCTGATGAATCTTGCATCAGCTTTTCATGCCTATTATAATAAACACAGAGTGCTTACAGATGATGCTGAATTGACCATTGGAAGACTTTATCTCGTGCTTGCGATTAAAAAGATAATCCGAAACGGTCTATCACTGCTCGGCGTGTCTGCACCTGAAAAAATGTGATGAAGAATAAAAAAGATAAAAAAAAGCCTTCTCTTCAATTTATTCCTAAAGAGCCTTCAGTCTGGATTTTTTTGATTATTTTTGTTTCCGTATGGATGTTTGTTTTAGGTGTTCTTGTGGGGAGGGATACGGCTCCTGTAAAATTTGACATTGAGAAACTTCAGAAAGAATTGGTTGCTTTAAAAGAAGCGGCTATCAAGAAAGAGCAAAAACTTTTTAAAATTGATTCAGATGTGGTTAAGAATGAAACAGATTTTGGCTTTTACGAGGCGCTGAAAGAAACCAAAAAAGATAAGAATAATGAAGCTGGTATATCTAAAAAACAAGCAAAAAAACATCTGTCCAACAATAAGACTGTAAAAGTTAAGAAAAAGGTAATTCCCGACAAATCTAAAATAATAAATAAAGACAAGCAAAAAAACTTAACAGAAACTGATAAAAAACTTACAATCCAGGTTGCATCTTTAAAGGATTCAAAAGATGCTGATGAAATGGTGGCAAAGCTTAGGGGAAAAGGGTATCCTGCTTACAGGATTTCAAGAAATATTCCTGAGAAAGGTATCTGGCACAGAGTAAGGATAGGTTATTTCAAAGATAAGGCAGAGGCCGGCAGTACTCTTAATAAGTTAAAAAAGGAAAAGTTTAAAGCGTTTCTGGTAAATAGATAGGGATCGGGTGTCAGGTGTCGGGAATCAGGGGATAGAGGACAGGGTATTAGGAATCAGGAGAGATTAATGAAAATTACTAAAGAAGAAATAGTTCATGTTGCGAATCTTGCCCTGCTTGATCTGGATGAAGAGTCCATCGGCAAGTTTGCTGGACAAATAGATAATATACTGAAATACATTGATATACTCAATCGTGTTGACACCGAAGGTGTGGCCCCGACTTCACATGCGATTTTTCTGACCAATGCTTTTCGTGAAGACAAAGTAAAAGAGCATCTTGATAGAAATAAAGCTCTTGCAAATGCTCCTGAAAAAGAGGATGGGAATTTTGTGGTTCCGAAAGTTATAGGTTGAAAAGGATCAATAGAAAATGAATCTTTATGAACTTACTATACATGAAGCCCACAATCTACTAAAAAACAGAGAAATATCTTCACAGGAGCTGACAAAAAGCGTTCTTGATCGAGTTGAGTCTGTGGAACCGCGTGTGGGGGCATATATCACTGTTGCGGGTGAAACAGCGATGGCTCAGGCGGAACTTGCCGACAAAGCTATTGCAGAAGGCAATATTACACCCCTTACGGGCATACCTTTGGCTATAAAAGATCTTATTTGCACAAAAGCTCTTCGTACTACCTGTGCATCAAAAATTCTTGAAAATTTTGTGCCCCCTTATGATGCATTTGCAATAAAAAAGCTGAAAAAAGCAGGTGCAGTAATTGTGGGAAAGGTGAACATGGATGAATTTGCTATGGGTTCATCTACAGAGCACTCAGGCATTCAACTGACAAATAATCCATGGAATTTATCATATATTCCCGGAGGTTCAAGCGGAGGGTCAGCCGCGGCTGTTGCTGCTGATATGTGTTTAGGGTCTCTGGGTTCAGATACAGGTGGATCAATAAGGCAGCCCGCTTCTCATTGCGGAGTAGTTGGCATGAAACCTACATACGGAAGAGTTTCACGTTTTGGCCTTGTAGCCTTTGCTTCTTCGCTTGACCAGATTGGCCCCCTGACAAAGGATGTTACGGATTGTGCTGTATTGATGAATGCTATTTCCGGTTATGACGATAGAGACTCCACATCAGTGCCGATGGATGTGCCTGATTATACAACATTTCTTAAAGAAGGATTAAAACGGGTTAAAATCGGCATTCCAAAGGAATATAATGCATTGCTCGGGCTGGATGCTGAAGTTTCAAAAGCAGTAAAAAATGCAGTAAAGACCATTGAGAGCCTTGGCGCTGAATGTATAGAAGTCTCTCTTCCACATACTGAATATGCGGTTGCTGCCTATTATGTTATTGCTCCTTCAGAGGCCAGTTCAAATCTTGCCAGATATGATGGTGTAAAATATGGGTTAAGAGATAAAGGTAAGAATGATCTTATAGAGATGTACAGAAGCACAAGATCGATGGGATTCGGTTCCGAGGTCAAGCGTCGTATAATCATAGGGACATACTGCCTTTCAGCCGGTTATTACGATGCATATTATAAGAAGGCTTCTCAGGTACGTACATTGATTATAGAAGATTTTAAAAGAGCATTTAAATCCTGTGATGTGTTGTTATCTCCTGTAGCGCCGACGCCGGCCTTTAAAACAGGAGAAAGAACAGAAGATCCCCTGAAGATGTATCTATCCGACATATTTACTCTTTCGGCAAATCTTGCAGGGATACCTGGTATGTCGGTTCCATGCGGATTTTCAACACAAGGACTTCCAATAGGCCTGCAGATAATGGGAAAACATTTTAATGAGGAAAAAATAATTAAAATAGCATACAATTTCGAGCAGGCAACAGATTTTCACAATAAAAAGCCTAAGTTATAGACTTTCAGATAATTAATTTCACAAGGCCGGAAGGAGGAAGGCGTATTAGTTATACGTCGACGACTGATAACACAGTGAAATTATTTATCTGAAAGTCTAAAGGATAAAAAACATGAGTGTTCAACCAGAAGGTGAAGAAATAAGAAAGGCGGTTAAGTGGGTTTCTGAGCATAGGAAGTTTGAGCCGGGAAAGGACCTGAATAAAATTATAGAGGAAGCTTGCATCAAATTTGACCTTTCTCCAAAGGAAGCGGAATTTTTGCGGCGCTTTGTTCTTGATAAATCGTAACACTTTAGCGCTTTGAAATATATCCGCTTCAGGTATAATCAAATTCAAACCATGAAAAACTCACGTATAAGACATCGTAAAGAAAGAATCGGCCACAACTATAAAGAAATTTTGGCTAAACGTGTCCCAAATAAAAATACTTCCTGAAATTCTTTCCAATAAGATAGCTGCCGGCGAAGTCGTGGAACGGCCTTGTTCGGTTGTCAAGGAACTCATAGAAAATTCACTGGACGCAGGCAGCACAAGAGTTATAATCGAAATTGGAAACGGCGGTTTGTCTCTGATGCGGGTTTCTGACAATGGCATTGGAATGAACCATGATGATGCACTCCTTTCCCTGGAACGCTATGCAACCAGTAAAATCTATAAGGACAGAGATTTATTTTCTATAAATACACTTGGTTTTAGAGGTGAAGCGCTTCCCAGCATTGCCTCTGTTTCCAGATTTTCTCTTATCACAAAAGATGAAATATCCGAAGCCGGCACAGAGGTCTTTGTAGAGGGAGGAACAATAAAAAGGGTCGCTGAAATCGGTGCTCCAATGGGCACAATGATAACTGCCAGGCATCTTTTCTTCAATACTCCTGCCAGACGGAAATTCTTAAAGACAGTAAAAACAGAAATGGGGCATATTGTAGAAACTGTTGCAAATATTGCATTGGGATGGCCTGATGTCCAATTTAAACTATATCACAATGAAAAAACAGTTAAAAACTGGTACTCATCGTCTGATCCGTTTAGCAGAGTCCTGGATGTTGTCGGAAATGATATGAGAAATGATCTTTTAAAAATCAAGGTTGAAGACAGGTTTGTTTCCGCCGAAGGATGGATTTCATCTCACCGGGTTTCAAGAAAAACTTCCAGGGGAATCTCTCTATATATAAACGGCAGGTTTGTACGGGATAGAGGAATACAGCGAGCTCTTTTTGAAGGATATGCAGGAAGATTGATCAAGGGGCAGTTCCCTGTTGCGGTTATTTTTATAAAGGTGCCCTGTGACCAGGTGGATGTAAATGTTCACCCAACAAAACACGAGGTTCGTTTAGCACAGCAAAAACAGGTTCATAAAGCATTGACAGGGGCTGTATCAGAAGTACTGCATACAACTGACAGGCCAAAATGGAGTGCGGAAAATTTTTCCGGACAAAAGCCTTTTTTGGTTTCAGAGCCTGTTGCCCAGTACAACAAATCCATCAAAGATATTCCTGATTCTCCTGCTATACAGAAAAGTCTCTGGGAGGAAAGGCGTTTTAGTGATTTAAGGGTAGTTGGTCAGTTTCATGATACATATATACTGTGCGAATCTGATGAAGAACTGGTGCTTATTGATCAGCATGCAGCTCATGAGCGGGTTCTTTTTGAGCATCTGAAAAAACTTTCCATGAATTCAAAAATAGAAATTCAGAAACTTCTAATGCCTGAAACCATTGATCTCGGATATAGAGAAGCACACATGCTTGAGAATCTTATTCCGGATCTGAAAAAACTTGGACTTGAAATTGAGCCTTTTGGCGGAACGACTTTTGTGGTTAAGTCTGTTCCTGCTATTCTTGCAGACAGGGAGATTAAGCCGATTGTGTTGGAAATTGCGGAGAAAATGCTGGAATCCGGTTTAACGCAAGGTCTGGAGAAGACAATTGATCAATGCCTGATGCTTATTGCCTGCCATGGAGCAATCAGAGCGAATCAGCGGCTTTTGGATAAACAGATAATGGCTCTGCTTGCGCAGCTTGATGAATGCGAAAACCCGTCACATTGCCCTCACGGACGTCCCACCTGGATAAGCTGGACTTTAGAATCTATAGAAAAATCCTTTAAAAGAATTGTGTAATAAATAAGTAACCGTTCACGGTTAACAGTTTGCAGTTAACGGTTGATCAAAACATAATAGCAAGGGGCTCAGTTGTGAGAACTCAAGAATTGAGAACAATATCAAATATGCTTCAATTATTACAAAATTCATTAAAAAAACCGTGAACCGTGGAAAACCTGGGCAGTTACAAATAACCACATATAACATTTTATATTTATTGTAAAAGTATAAAAAACTTGACATTTATCTTACAACTTAGTAAAAAAATTGAATTTTGTAAGCAGAGCCCATTTGTTAATAATCATATTAAGATATTAAGTACTATATAATAGTTTTGTCTTTATTTCGCTTAGAAAGGAGGTGAAGAGGGGGCTTGATTGGACGGAAGGTGTAGGGCAAACGGTTATTTTATAAATTTGGCTACTTAAGGAGAAATTTATGATGAAGAAATTATTTGTTATTTTATCAGCAACAATGCTTGCAATTGTATTTGCAGTCCCTGCCGGTGCAACAACAGACTGGGATTTTTATGGAAGCGTGCGGATGCAGACTTTTAGAGTGGATCAGGATAAAAATGCTAGTGCAACTGGTTACGACGATGAAGATTCTAGATGGGATCTCAATACTGTTTCGCGTATTGGCGCAACAGTACAGAATGGCGATATAGGCGGTCGTTTTGAATATGGTATGAATGATAATAGTACTGATGCTGATGACGTTGCCTTACGTAGACTCTACGGAACCTGGAATTTTGGTCATGGTGAACTGCTTATAGGAAAAGAATATACACCCATTCATTTTGTTACAAACCAGGTTTATGATAATGACTATGGTTTGAGAGGCTTTGGTGGATTCTTTACATTTCGGCCCATGATTCAGGTTAAGATTGACGGCTTTAAACTGGCATTAATAAAGCCAGGGACAGGACGTACTATCCAAACCACAACGGGTGGCACTGAAACGGCAGCAGATCTTGATACTACACTCCCCAAGATCGAAGCAAGTTACACTCTTGCTCTGGATAACGTCAGCTTAAGAGTTTTTGGCGGTTACAATCAATTTGATGCCGTCGATGATTTGGATAATGATTACGATATTACCAGCTATATCTATGGTGTTGCTGGAGTAGTTAATACGGGCCCTGTAACATTAAAGGCTATGATCTGGGGCGGCCAAAACATAGACACTTACGGACTTACCAATGATCCTGAGGCAGATGCTGCACCTAAGCTCGATATAGACGAAGATAAAATTAAAGACAATGACGGTTACGGCGGTATAGCATCTATAGGCGCTAAATTTAACGATATGGTTGGTGTCGAGGCCGGAGTTGGCTATATATCCTTTGAAGATGATATCGACGGTGCTGAAGCTGATGAAGTTCTGGCTGCTTATCTCCAGGCACCAATTACACTGGCACAAGGCGTAACCGTTGTTCCTGAAATCGGTCGTTATGATTATAAGGACGATGGAAGTGGTGCAGATCAAGGCGATGAGACTTATTTTGGCGCAAAATGGCAGATCAACTTCTAGTCATTTAAAAAAACATTTTACGATAATAAAAAACCCGGGCCAAATTGACCCGGGTTTTTTTAGTTAGGTTGGTTATACAAGATTCTTTAGAATACGAACTGTAAGGTGAGACTGTAGTCAGTGAAAGAGTCTTCTTTGTTCTCGGCTACTAGATAATCTTTTGCACCATCCTTATATTTTACATTATCAAGACCAAGAGATATCCATGCAGAGTATCCCTTGAAGTAGTAATTAAGAGCAACTGACAAACGATCAGACTTAGCATCTTTATTATCATAAGCCTTATCTGACTCCATTCTCTCAAATTTTGCCCCAATAGCAGGTTTTCCAATACCAACCACCTTATCATAAAGGAGTTGCCCCTGAACAAACCAGAATGCACTATCTTGGGCTTTATCATCAATTCTATGAGTCTCTTTTGCCTCAATATATCCAAATCCCAAATTAGGGACTACACTACCAAATTTCTTTTCAAAAAATGCATCAACAGCATACAACTCATTGTCAAGACCCTCATATATCTCTTCCATGGAATATCCTGCACCAATAGTTAATATATCTTTTTTCCCAAGATAAGAATCTTTTCTTGTTCCTTTAAGTGAGGATTCGGGTTTAAATCCTAACATGGTAGGAGTAAATGCAAGCCTTGCTGTGTATCTGAGACCTTTATAGTTATGATCTTCCCCATCCTTTTCGTAATGACTCTCATTGTGAGGTTGATTAAATAAACCTATGTGATATCTGAGCATCCCGTCAACAGGATCTCCATAAAACACAACACCCGGCTCTCTAATATTAAGAGCGGTCTTATTTACATTAAGGTCAAGAGCACCTTTAAATACCTCATGGACATCATACCTATAGAAATAGTCAGTAGCAATTATTTTACCGTAATCAGATCTTTGGTGATATCTGCTGACAGGTATACGAATCCTCCCAAATCTTACCTTAAATTCAGGAGCAAATAAAAAATTCATCCCTGTCTCTTTCATAACGACTCCATCTTTTTTGTAACCTGATTGGTCAGTTCCATTTAATTTTAATGGTTTATAAACACACTCCCATTGGGTAAAGAACTGAATTAAATCGTTAATCTGCCCTTTAACATAAAATTCTGCCTCTGTAAGTTCAAAATAGTTCTTACGATAATCTATGACGTCACTTCTTTTATCAAAATTCTTATAAGACAACTGACCCCTTACAGCAAAATCAGCCCAGGTATCCTCATCAACTTGAACCTTAAACGCATCAGAAGTTACAGCGCAGCTTAAAACCAAAGCCACTGCAATACTCAGGACCTTCCATAAACTTACTTTCATCTTCATAATTTTTCTCCTTTTTAATTGAAATTGTTCCGTACAAATATTTTCTAGTTTTCGTTCGGGCACTACCTATCTACATTTAATAAACGTTTCAAAGAATCCTCAATGGTTTCAGATGTAAAAGGTTTTTCAATACAATCATGTATGCCCATATTCAAGGCTTTTGCAAACAGTTCTTTGCTTCCATACGCGGTTATTAGTATCTTAACAGCTTCAGAATTTAGTTTATCAGCTTTTTTAAAAAATTCCATACCATCAATACCGGGCAGTTTGTAGTCAGCAATAATTATATCAAAGCTTTCATTAATTAAAGCTTCAAGAGCATCTTCGGCACTTCTAAGCGTTTTCAGATAACAACCTTCATCTTCAAAGTACATACTCATTGAATCCCTTATCCACTCATCATCATCTATTAGTAATATTCTCAAATTTTTAATTAATTTCATTTTTTCAAATAACTTAACCTTGATACCGTTTTCCCCTTAGATCCACTCAGATGCGAGTTTCAGAGCTTGAAAGCTTTATATGTTTTGAAAATATTAATTAGCATTAAACATGCCATTATTGAGCCTTAAAGATAAAAGCTTTAATTTCAAATAATTAGTTTATCAACAATATTTTTCAAATTTATTTTTTTACTAAAAAATAGAAAAATTTCTATATTTAAATAGAAAAATTTCCACTTCCTTTCACTCCAAGTTTTTATGGAGCATTTCTCCAGTCCTGCAGAATTGCTCCAGGGATTGCTCAATGCACGACATTTTTTTGTGGTGATCCCAGTCAGTGTAATGTGCGATGAATTTATTGCCGCGTTCCGTTGTGGCAGTGAATGTGTGAGTCCAGTTTGCTTGTGTGCCGCCATTTCCATTCGGCTTCAAGGTGATGTCCACTTTCAAAACATAAAAATCGAAACTGAACACTGTGAATTCAATGGCGCGGGGAGCGTCATACCGGGTAACGACCCAGATCATTTTTCCGCGATGGGGATAATCGGTTTGAAAAACACAATTGTTTTCAGCTAGGCCGGAATCTGAATAGATCATGTCACTTTTCCAATCTTCGAGCCATTCGTGCCTGCGGGTCGGGCACAATTGCGGAAATAATTCTTCAGGGGGAGAAGAAAGGTTCATGGCATACGTCTTCACTATTCGATTGGCCTTGAATGCCGTCATCTGGGTAATCTCGGCGGCTGCCGGGACCTGTTTCTCATGATCTGGTTCCCATATCTTTAAGCCGACCAAGCTTAATCCTTTTGAGATTGCGCCATCTAAACTTTGGCGTAGTTTTTCCGCTAATACGGCAGCGCTCTTATTTTCAATAGTTAACAAGGCCTTTTCTTTGACCTGGTCCTTGTAGCTATCTTTAAAGTACTCAGGGGCGACAAACTCGTAATCGAAGCTCTTCTTCACCATTACTTTTTTGAATGGTTTGGGTGTAATAAGTTCAAAGCGTAAATTGCTATATAGAGCTGTAGTCGGCGCACTTAACAGAGTGAAGCATTGATACAAACCGTAACCCGGGAGACGTTCTTCGCTATGCCCGACATAGTCTTCATGATATGTATTGTATATTACTAAAAATGTATCGATTCCCTTGTCTCCCGCTAATTTGGCCAGGTAATCTTCGACATATTCGGAATATGTACCGTAACCAGGCTCTGGATTGTTATATGCTTCTAACAGCGGCGCTTTTTCATAGGATAATCGTTTAACAATGTAGCTGTTCTGTTTTAAGTTGTCTTCTGTTTTTGTAACAACAAAATTATCTATATCCCATTCGGAAACATCCGCGGTGCTATGTCTGTTGCCGAAAACCGTCGGTCCTATGTAGTTTATATTCAGCGTGTCGCCCAATACAGATAGTACGGCAACCGTGCCTAATTCGTCAGAAGGAGTAAGATCTTCAACACTTGCAGGAATGGTGGCACATGCCGGCAAGGCAAGTAGCACAAATAAGAAAAATAATCTTGCTTTCATAGAACCTCCCATAGAGCCATTCGGGCTATTTTTTGTTGTATTAGTTAAGTTTATTCCTACGGTAACGAAAGGTGTGATAGTTTATGTTCAGGAGTTTTGCTGCTTTGCTTTCATTGCCTCCAGTCATCTTGAGCGCTTCTTTGATATAAAATTTTTCTAAAGATTCCTGAAGAGATGAAAGATTAATGCCGGCAGGTGTAAGCACTGGAAAACATGGTATATTTCTGTCTGGCTTGTTAATTTCCCCACTATTAACCCAATCTATTCCAAGATCCTGGAGTGTCAGCTCTGGCCCCTTTCCGGTAAGCACCCCTCTTTCAACAAGATTTTTCAGCTCACGTACATTGCCTACCCAGTTGTATTCTTTCAAGACCTTTTCAGCTTCTGGGGCAATACCTGTAAATGTTTTGTCGAATTTCTTGCTGAATTCGTATAAGAAATGCTTGGCAAGAGAAATAATATCTCTGCGGCGTTCCTTCAGCGAGGGAATCTGCACCTTGATAACTCCCAGCCGGAAATAGAGATCTTTTCTAAGAAGGCCTTTATCTACCAGTTTTTTTATGTCTTTGTTTGTGGCGGAGACCACTCTTGTTTTAATTTTAAGTTTTTTTGTACTGCCTATTCTGTAAAATTCGTTATATTCAAGAAAACGGAGAAGTTTTGCCTGGGCGTCCAGGCTCAGGTCACCTACTTCGTCGAGAAACAAGGTGCCATGCTCTGCTTCTTCAATTAATCCCTTTTTGCCGGATATGTTAGCTCCGCTAAACGCTCCTTTTTCATAACCAAACAACTCGCTTTCAATAAGTTCTTTTGGAATGGCCGCACAGTTTACGGTAATCAAAGGGCCATTGAAGCTGGGGCTTCTGGCATGTATGGCGCCGGCAATTAATTCTTTGCCCGTACCTGTTTCTCCCAGGATAAGAATGGGGGTGTCAGGGCTTTTCGCCACTGTTTCTATAAACTCCACCACATCCTGAATTGCGTTGCTTTCTCCTATAAAGCAAGGAAGGTTTTCCTTGAAATATTTATCCTGAAGAGATTTAACTTCTTTTCTAAGCCTGATAGTTTCAAGTGCATTGCTGATAATTATTTCTAATTCATCCATGTGAATGGGTTTCACCACATAATCATAGGCCCCAAGTTTCATGGCAGAAATTACAGTTTTGATATCTTCATAGGCAGTTATCATTATTACCAGAATTTCCGGGCAAAGCTTTTTGATCTCGCGTAGAGCATTAATACCATTAATCCCCGGCAGTTTGATATCAAGAAGAATAAGGTCCGGAGGGCCGCTTTTAATGGCCTTGATTGCTTTTTCGGCTGAGGGAAATGCATTTACCTTGTAATCAGACCCAAGGGCCATGGTTATCCCTTCCCTTATGACCGGCTCGTCGTCGATTATGAATATGGAGTATGAAATCATCTTTGTTTTTTTCTTCTTTCCAGCGGAAGCTCAATCTTAAATTCAGCTCCGCCCCATTTACTGTCAAACACGCCCAGAGATCCACCGTGGTCTGTAATTATTCTGTGGCAGATGCTGAGCCCAATTCCGGAGCTGTCGTTTTTAGTAGTAAAAAACGGATCAAATATTCTGTCTTTAAGGCTGGAAGGCACAC
>QMMZ01000022.1 GCA_003647525.1 Deltaproteobacteria bacterium
CACAGTTAACGGTTGATTGAAACATAAAGGCGAAAGGCCTTGATGCTAAACTGAGAACTCAAGTTTATATTGCATGTGAAGTTAAAATATTTTCTGAAAAAATTCAAAAAACTAACTCAATAAAAAAACCGTGAACCGTGAACCGTGAACCGTGAACGGTTACCTTATTAATCGGGAGGAACGTAAATGCCGAAAGTTATTGAAGGAAAACTTCTTGCCAAGGGGAAAAAATTTGCCATAGTTGTCAGTCGTTTTAATGATTTTGTTACCAGCAAGCTTACAGAAGGTGCAGTTGATGCATTGCTGCGTTCCGGAGCTGATACAGAAGATATTGAAATCATAAAAGTCCCGGGCGCCTTTGAGATACCGCTGATTGCGAAAAAGGCAGCAGAAAGAACTCGCTATAATGCAGTTATATGTCTTGGCGCTGTGATTCGCGGAGCGACAGCGCATTTTGATTATGTAAGCGCTGAAGTAAGTAAAGGTGTTGCAATGGTCGGCCTGGAATATGGAGTCCCTGTAATATTTGGAGTTATAACTACTGACACAATCGAACAGGCCATAGAACGTGCTGGTATGAAATCCGGCAACAAAGGATGGAGTGCGGCATTAAGCGCCATAGAAATGGCTAACCTTATTGAGGCGGTTGATAAAACATAAGCATGAGAAACCGACGCAAGGCGCGGGAACTTGCCATGCAGGCTCTCTTTTATATAGATATGAGTCAGAATGACTCAAAAGAAGCGATTAAACTCTTTTATGAAAATTTTGTGACTTCAAAAAGAAATTTGTCCTTCTTTTTTGAACTGATAAACGGTGTTATTAAGGCTTTGCCTGAAATTGACTCTGTAATTGAGCGTTTTTCCAGTAATTGGAAAATCAGCCGGATGTCCATTGTTGACAGAAATATTATGAGACTTGCGGTATATGAGATGCTTTTTTGTGACGATATTCCATCAAAAGTATCTATTAATGAGGCTATTGATATAGGGAAAAAATTCAGCGCCGAAGAATCAGGCGCTTTTATAAATGGAATTCTTGACAGCATACGCATTGCACTGGAAGAAGGAAAAATAAGTGCCTAAAGTTGAGGAATGCGCCTTTGGCTCTGCCAATTTTAATTTTTTTTATACAACTTTGCTCACTTTGTTTCCGGCTGAAGTTATAATCAAGCACTAAAGATATATAGCACGCCGAAGGCGCACCATAACTTTAGGCATTTTAGGCACTTTAGCTCACTTTAGGCACTCTTTACTCATCTATCCTATAGTACCGAATTCACTATGCATAAAGCGAAAATTCCTATACTATCAAGGTAACACCAGGGAGGCATTTTGATTATTAAAGAGCTAACTGTTGGGATGCTTATGGCAAACTGCATAATATTGGGGTGTGAGAAAACCAGACAAGCCGCAGTAATAGATCCTGGAGATGAGACAGAAAGAATCCTTTTATCTCTTGCAGACTCAAAGCTAAGATTAAAATATATAATAAATACGCATGGCCATTTTGACCACGTCGGCGGCAACAAAAAAATGAAAGAAGCAACAGGCGCCGGTATTCTTATTCATTTTCTAGATGCGCCAATGCTGAGCCGGCTTTCGTCTGATGCAACTTTATTTGGATTTTCAGCGGAGAACTCGCCGCCGCCCGATAGAACACTGGAAGATAACGATACTATAAGCTTTGGCGAAATCAGATTAAAAGTTATACATACTCCCGGGCATTCACCCGGAGGGATTTCGCTTTATACTGACAATAAACTTTTTGTTGGAGATACGCTTTTTGCTGGTTCGATTGGACGTAGTGACTTGCCTGGAGGAGATTTTAATACTCTAATATCAAGCATAAAGAACAGACTGTTTGATCTGGGTGATGATGTAAAGGTCTTCCCGGGACATGGGCCTAACACTACCATAGGGAGAGAAAAACTATCTAATCCATTTGTCGGGCAATCCTGATTTTGTAACCGTTCACCTGATTTTTTTATTCCACTTTTCCTTCCAGCTTTTATTCCGCATATGTATTATATTCTATTCCTCGACGCTTCAAAATATCATAATATATCATAATTTTGTTTATATATTCTATTGGCTCTGTTCCTCTGCAATATCCATACGTAGCTTTTTTATAATGTGTTTGATAAGTTAAAAGCCGCAGTGTTGTTGATAGTGAAGACCATTTATACGGGTCAAGATTCATTTCACGTGCAATATTCTGAGCATCAAGAATATGTCCCTGGCCAACATTGTAAGCAGCTAAAGATATAAATAACCTGTTTGAATCTTCCGCGTTTTTGAAATAATTATAAAGAGCCTTCAAATGCTGAACCCCGGCATTAATATTTTGTTCCGGATCTAAAACATCTGTTACCCCGAGGCTTCTGGCAGTGGAATGGGTAAGCTGCATAAGGCCTTTTGCTCCTGCATAACTTAGTGCATTTGGGTTAAAATGAGATTCCTGGTATATCTGCGCTGCAATTAATCTCCAGTCAAAACCATGGTAATCTGCCGCTTGCATGATAATTTCTTTATATTTGGGAAGCCTGCTTTTAAGCCTCCTGTGATATGCTCTTAAATCAACATAATCAAAAGCATCAATATTTGCATAATATTTGTTATATATTTCATTAAATTTACCATTTTCTTTAATGATTTTGAAAAAGCAATTTATTCGATAGAGAAGATTTTGTGCATTTCGACCTACAGCCCACCCAAGAAATTCCTGTTCACTTATCGGACATGCCAATACAGCCTTTGGATAGTACCTCTGATTAAGTAAGGCGATATTGCTATCAGCTATTGTGACTTCTATCTTTCCTTCAGCGACCTGGTGTATGAGTTCTTCTGTAGGCAAATCATCATGCAGCTTAATTTCAAGATCAATCCCTTTATTTTTTAGCGATTTGAGGCTTTCCTCGTAGGAAGTGCCTGCTCTAATATGGACGGTTTTTCCAGCGAGATCCTCCGGGCCTCTAATTGATCTGTTGTTCCTATGTACGATTACGTATTGTTGGATCGGCATATATCTGTTTGAGAAGGAGACCCACTTTTTCCTTTTCGGCATAATTGTCATGCTGGCAGCAATAAATGAACATGTTCCCTCAGTTAAGGCAGGAATCATACCTTCCCATTTTTCAGCAATTCTGACCTTTAAATTAACTCCCAGATAATCAGCAAAAGCCTTTGCAAGATCATACTCAAAACCCATTGCCTGTTCCCTGTACAGGTAGTAACAGTGGGCGTTATTACGGGTACAGACAGTAATTTCACCGGCTTTAAGAATGCCTTTAAGTACATTATTAGAACCCCATTCCTTGTCACATCCATAATAACAGACTGAAAAAATAAACAATACAGCCACTATTGCCAAAATCAGGCAAGCCGACTTTTCATAGAAAGTTATTTTATCTTTAGAACAATGCAATTAGAATGCTCCCAGTTGGCACTCATGAATTTTAATATTCATGTCTTCGCATATACCGCTGACTGTCATCTTATTTACTTTAAAGCGGGATGCGATATCCAACGCAATTTTGCACTCCAGCTTTCCTTCAACAAGATTGTCGGTAATTGTATTTTTAAGATTTTGGTTCCCAGTCTTTACAGGTTTTACAATTTTTTTATCAGGTCTATAGCCAAACAATCCCATCTGGCATTTTACCAACCTGTAATTAATTGAGTCGGCGATCATTCCAACCTTGTCCGGAGAGACATTGAACTCCTTTGCTATCAAAAATGCAGATGCACAGGAGAGTTCACTGTTTAATGAATGTTTTAAAATCTCATATTTAATCAAGCTGTCAGGTTTTGCATCAGGCCTGTGTTTATCAGCCGATTTTTTATTACTGTCTTCGGGAAGCATTTTTATCTTACTCACTGCCTTATTATTGTGTCACGGTTAACTGAATATCAAATATAATAATTATCAGACGATTTCTCTTTATTCAAGTGAAATAGACACTTGTGTTTCGCAATTGTTTTTCCTATAAAAAGGTAACCGTGAACCATTAACCTAACAACCTGAGAAATTATTATGTCTTTTACTATAAATAGAAAAAAAACGCGCCAGATAAAGGTTGGAAAAGTAAAGATAGGGGGTATGGCTCCTATTGCTGTCCAGTCAATGACAAACACATTTACTCAGGATATTGCGTCAACTGTTTCCCAGATAAGACGGTTGGAAAAAGCCGGATGCGAAATCATAAGGGTGGCTGTGCCTGATGAAGAGGCAGCCGATGCGATAAAACCGATAAAAGAAAAAATTTCAATTCCAATTATAGCTGATATACACTTTGACTTTCGGCTGGCTATAGCATCAGCAAGAGCCGGTGCTGACGGATTGAGGATAAATCCAGGAAACATAGGCAGTGTAAAAAAAGTAAAAGCTGTTGTTGAATGTGCAAAGGAGCTTAATATTCCCATTCGAATAGGGGTAAATTCAGGCTCACTTGAAAAGGACATATTAAAAAAATATAATGGTGCCAGCGCAGAGGCAATGGTGGAAAGCGCTGTCAGACATATAGAATTGCTGAAATCATTGGATTTCCATCAAATAAAAGTTTCAATAAAGGCATCTGACGTCCATCGCACACTAGAAGCTTACAGGCTTCTTTCTTCAAAAACCGACCTTCCTCTTCATGTCGGTGTTACAGAGGCAGGCACGCTTTTTCCTGGAATCGTAAAATCTTCTATAGGTATAGGTATGCTGCTCGCAGAAGGTATTGGAGATACTATTCGTGTCTCTTTGAGCAGAGATCCGGCAGAGGAGGTGCGTGTAGGTTTTGAAATACTGAAAGCCCTTAATATCCGGAGGCGCGGACCTGAAATAATTTCCTGTCCCACCTGCGGACGTTGTAAAATCCCTCTTTTTGACATTGTTGAACGGGTGGACAAAGCACTTTTAACAAGTTCTCTGGATATCAAAATCGCAATCATGGGTTGCATTGTAAATGGACCTGGAGAGGCAAAAGAGGCTGATATTGGTATTGCAGGGGGTGATGGCAAAGGAATATTGTTTAAGAAGGGAAGAATTATAAAAAAAATTCCAGAGGAGAAACTTGTTGAAGTTCTGCTGGAAGAGGTACGGAAAGGATAGATATGAAAAAACAGGCAAAAGCCGCAATTACTCCAACAAGAGCTGAGGATTATCCGGAATGGTATCAAGAGGTTATAAAACATTCGGATTTGGCTGAAAGATCTCCGGTAAGAGGCTGTATGGCCATAAAACCCTGGGGTTATGCGATTTGGGAGAATATTAAGCAAGTACTGGATAATATGTTCAAAGATACAGGGGTTAAAAATGCATATTTTCCTCTTTTTATACCGTTGAGCTTTCTTGAAAAAGAGGCCGAACATGTTGAAGGTTTTGCAAAGGAATGTGCGGTGGTAACACACCACAGGCTTGAAAAAGGTCCTGACGGTGGCCTTGTCCCGGCAGGCCGGCTCAATGAGCCTTTAATAATCAGGCCCACTTCTGAAACAATTATAGGAGATTCATTTTCCAGGTGGGTAAGCAGTTATCGAGACCTTCCTGTTTTGATAAACCAGTGGGCGAACGTTGTCAGATGGGAGATGCGGACCCGCATGTTTTTAAGAACAAGTGAATTCCTGTGGCAGGAAGGACATACGGCACATGCCACTAAAGATGAAGCCATTGAGCGTACCAAAATGATGCTTGATATTTATGAAAAGCTTGCTGAAGAATACCTGGCTATGCCTGTGATAAAAGGAAGAAAAACAGCTTCGGAAAGATTTCCAGGCGCGGTTGATACCATGTGTATAGAAGCTATGATGCAGGATCGAAAAGCTCTTCAGTCAGGCACATCACATTTTTTGGGTCAGAATTTCGCAAACGCATCTGATATAAAATTTCAATCTGCTGAAGAAAAAGAAGAATATGCATGGACGACTTCATGGGGCGTTTCCACACGCCTTATTGGCGGACTTATAATGACCCATAGCGATGATGACGGGTTAATACTTCCTCCTAAAATTGCATCTTCACATGTAGTTTTACTGCCTATTATAAGAAAGCTTAAGGACAGGCCTGAGGTGATGGAATTTACCGAAAGCCTTGCCAAAGAGCTGAAAGAAGAGTTTTATGGCCTCCGCAGAGTTGAAGTGGAAGTTGATGACCGGGATATAGGAGGAGCAAGAGGATGGGACTGGATTAAGAAAGGCATACCACTCAGAGTTGAAATCGGTCCAAGAGACATCGCTGAGAATTCTGTGTTTGTCGGCAGGAGGGATCAGGAACATAATAATAAAACTTCTTTGGAAAGAAATCGCTTTGTCGCTGAAATAACAACGATTCTGGATGAAATACAAAAAAATCTATTTGAGCGGGCCGTTTCGTTTAAAAGACAACATACCGTAAAAATTGATGAAACGGGCAAATTTAAAGAATTTTTTACCCCTGAAAATCGTGAGAAGCCTGAAATTCACGGTGGGTTTGCTTTATCTCACTGGTGTGGATCTGATGAATGCGAATCCAGAATTAAAGAAGAACTTAGAGTTACAATACGGTGCATTCCCTTTGATAGTGAAAATGAGAAAGGGGAGTGTGTATACTGTGGACGACCAAGTACAAATCGGGTGGTATTTGCCAAGGCTTATTGAAGATGATCCGTATTAGCGACATAATAGACAAAGTTTCTGAACACAATCCTGACGCAGATATAGATATAATTGACCGAGCCTATATCTACTCTGCGAGAGTCCATGATGGTCAGATGCGTCTGTCCGGTGAACCTTATTTGTCGCATCCTCTTGAAGTTGCCGGCATCCTTGCAGATATGAAGCTGGATCCTGTCAGCATAGCGGCCGGTCTTTTGCATGATGTTATAGAGGATACCCATTCTACAGAAGAAGAAATAAAAGAGATTTTCGGTCAGGAAGTTGTTCATATAGTCTCCGGTGTAACCAAAATCAGTATTCTTTCCTTTGACAGCTCACAGGCACGCCAGGCAGAAAGTATCAGGAAAATGATTCTCGCTATGGCGGATGATATCCGGGTAATATTAATCAAGCTGGCAGATCGCCTCCATAACATGAGAACACTTCAATTTCAAAAGGAGAGTAAAAGGAAGCGGATCGCTCAGGAAACCCTTGATATTTACGCACCACTTGCTTCCCGCCTGGGTATTTACTGGATTAAAAATGAGCTGGAGGATATCTCATACAAGTATATTTATCCCGAAGAATATTCAAATATCGAAAAATTGATTAGCAAGGATAAGAAGGAGAGCGATAAATATATTGAAAAAGTTAAAAACATTATCAAGAAAAAAATGGATGAGGATAATCTGAAGTGTAAGGTCCTGGGCAGATATAAAAATATTTTCAGTATATACCAGAAAATGGTCAAACAGAATCTGCCGTTTGAAGAGATTTATGACATTATAGCTTTCAGGATAATTCTCGATACAGTCTCTGATTGCTACAAGGCTCTAGGGCTCATACACTCCCTGTGGAAACCTGTTCCCAAAAAAATTAAGGATTATATCGCGTCTCCAAAGCCAAATATGTATCAGGCGTTGCACACGACAGTTATAGGGCCTTTTGGGGAACGTATAGAAATCCAGATAAGAACCTGGGATATGGATAAGGTCGCAAAATCCGGAATCGCTGCTCACTGGAGCTATAAAGAAGGGAAAGATGTTGATGAAAGTATAAGTAAAAAATTTGCATGGATTCAGAATCTTGTTGAAAATCAGGCAAGTTTCAGGAATCCGGATGAATTTCTTGAAAATGTTCGTATTGATCTATTCCCTGATGAAATATATGTTTTTACACCTAACGGAGAGATAAAATCACTACCCAGGGGCGCCACGCCTGTAGATTTTGCTTATCAAATCCATACGGAAGTGGGCGGCCAGTGCACAGGCGCCAAGGTTAACGGTCGTATAGTTCCTCTCAAATATGAGTTGCAGACAGGCAATATTGTTGAGATTATTACAACGAAAAATCATCATCCAAGCAAAGACTGGTTGAATTTTGTTAAAACCGTCAAGGCTCGCTCCAGGATAAGGCAATGGATAAAAACTCAGGAAAAAGATCGCAGCATTACTCTTGGCCGTGAGATGTGCGAAAAAGCCTTTCGCAAGTATCGTCTTAACTTTCATGAACTATTAAAATCAAAAGATATGGACACAGTTATTGAGCATTTTGGTTTTAAGACGATAGATGATTTGATCACAAGCGTGGGCTACGGTAAAATTACACCCCTCCAGATTATACGGAAAATTGTACCCAAACCCGAAACAGAAGAAGATCATGAATCTATCTTTAACAAGATAATTGGCCATGTGCGGAAGAAGAAACCCAGGGCAGGTGTAATTGTAAAGGGTGTGGATGATATACTTATAAGGTTTGGCAAGTGTTGCCGGCCTGTTCCAGGGGATGCTATTACGGGCTATATAACAGTAGGGCATGGAGTTACTGTGCACCGGACAAATTGTATAAATGCTTTGAAAATGAATCCTGAAAGGCAGATCGATATAGAATGGAACAAGGATGTTGCAGAGACATATCCTGTAAAAATATGCGTTAGCTCTTCTGACAGAGTTGGTTTGTTAGCTGACGTTGCAGCCAATATCAGCAAAAGCGGTGCAAATATACTTAATGCGAGAACAGAAACAAGAGAAAACAGAATCGTTGATTCTTTTTTTACCCTGGCTGTTGAAGATGTAGAGCATTTGGATAGAGTAATATTAGCTATTAAAAAGGTAAAGCTTGTACATAATGTAAAGAGGGTGGACAATTAAGGTGCCATTGAAAACACTACTTATGATATCTGGAATACAGCCATATTTATGATATTGGCAAGTCCGAATTTCGTTTGGTATTCTCAATATATTTGTAGTGCGACGAGAAGTTGCGTATTTTGACGGATAACATCACAAAGGTGATGATATCCAGGTCCGTATAATCACTTGTTCCAGGCGGCTTCGCCGTCTGGAATCACGGTGCTGACTACGTCCAGCACCTTGCCCCGGCGCTTGCGCCGGAACAAGGTATTGGACCGGACACCGTGAACCGCACAATCAAACTGCTTTTGCTTGCACGGCCCACGGCGCCGGTCAGCACCGCGATTAGTGATATGGAAGAAAATAACATATCTGAATTGACCATTGATTCATGCATCAAAAATGGCAGACGACTGCTTGAGGATGCTGAATGCTTACATGAAAATGAGCGATATCCAAGTGCAAATGCGTTGGCAATTCTTGCTCAAGAAGAATTCTCAAAAGCTTTCATCCTTAAACTGGTAGGAGAAGGTGCTATTCCACTTTCTGTCGAAGTATTAAGGGCTACAAGGGACCATAGCTGCAAGCATCTAATGGCTGTAGTTATGGAATACCTATTTGTAGAATGGGACAATTTAGTAGAACATATGAAAAATTATTTCCAACAACCATATCCTCCCAGAATTCCGGACAAAATAGCTGATGCTTTGGATATATTTTGTCATGAAAAAATCCGCAAATGGAAATCTAATAATTGGGTTTGGGCTAATGATTCGGGTTACGATAAAGAGGTAAGAAAAATTTCTAAAGGTAGCACAGACAAAATTAAACAGAACTCGATCTATGTATCAATTACAAAAACCGGTGAGGTTGCGAACTGCCCGAGCTGTGACAGTGCAAGTGCGTTAAAACAAATCGAATATGCGAAAATTCTTGATGATGTTGCAAGTGGCCATTATATTTACAAGATATCAGAAAAAGAGCAAATTAAACCTGCTTTTAAAAATGTATTCGCAAGTTTTTGATTTTACGCAGAATCACCAACCAGGGCTTTCAGTGGATCGCGAGGAGCATGCGCCCACTGAAGCCCGGCGTTCAGGTTAACTAAATGTTGAACCTGACAACTGGTATCAGGATCATTTGAGTCTTTCAGAGGATAAATCAAGTTCTGTGAAAGTTAAGAAAGTTTTTTGCTTTTGACCCGTTGCAGGTTAACTAAATGTTCAGGTTAACTAAATGTTATACCTACGTAAAAATTGCCCTCATAGCTGTAACAAAACAACATTATTACCTATATGTAACTGTACACGCTTATGTATCTAAACAAACTACAAAAAATCTTAACGGAAAACAACGAAAAGTACTTATTTCCATGTATTGTCGATTTAGTAGCGAACGGACTCAACCTGGAACGATTTTCTAATGAAGATAACATCCCTTCACGTCAGGACATAACTCAGTACATAGCGGCCTGGTTCAAATATATAGGACTATCTTCAGATGAATGTCGGGAATGGATGATTGAATACTGTATTGGTGTGCTATCAGCCATATCGACCAGCTCCAAATCGCAAATACGGCACAGTACGAAGTGCAACATCAAGTATATTTACAAGTCCGATGTTACCTTTGATTGCAGATGCGAGAAAAATCGGTTCAAAGCACCTTGTGAGTCAACGTGTCCCATTTATGAAGAAATGGCTCATAGAGCCAAAGAGAGCGAAGCAGCAAATATCGTTGAATCTTATGAAGCTATAGTTGAAGATAGGGTAGCCGATGAAATAGCGCCAATAAAATATTCTATTAAGGATGAATACAAAGACCAGTTTGAAAAAGCCATAGAGGCTGCGCAACATCATCTAAAACAAAGGGTTTCCAAAAAGGAGATTGTCAATTTATTGAATGAGAGCGGATTCAAAACTATAACAGGGAAAAAATGGTCATATTCGATCTTAGCGAATGAGCTGAGAAAGCTCAACAGGAATATCAATAAAGCTGAAGCTGAGAAGATACGAGATAAAAAACCTATAAAATAAGCAACCTATGGTATAACAAGCGCATTGACTCCGACCGGGAAAGCCGGAGAATTTTTTGCTATAGCGAAGTCTTTCGCAAAACTCGCTTTTACCAATATATAGTTGGCTTTCTCGACCGGACACCGTGAACCGCACAATCAAACTGCGTTTGCTTGCACGGCCCATGGCGCCGGTCAGCACCGCGATTCGGCGGCTACAAGTTATGTACGACCCACCGACGGACTTGCTTGGGTTGCATCTACCGTCATTTCTGCTATAATGTGTTTATCGGACATCCCCGTCGCCCTGAAGAAATCTTTGCCGCGGAAGACGAAACCGACTGGAATGAGTGGATTGAGTTTTTCAGTCGCACACGTGAAGCCGATGGCCGGCGCAAAGGACTTGTGGAGGTCAAACCATGATTTTTAATCTGACGGAATACGAAAAAGCGCAGGAAGAAATGCGTATCCTTGAAGAACGATTGGAGCGGTTGCAACAGACCCACCCCATAGGTTCGAAAGGATTCACGAAGGCCGGCATTCGTAAAATGATTGCACGCCTACACGAGGAATTGGCTGTCTTTGAAGGGAGCGAAGAAGCAAGGCACTCCGTGTCGAGTTGAACATCAGTTGCCAGATGCCGCCGAACAAAAGGATGAACTCTGACTGAAAAAGCCATGCCGTAATTTCAACAAGTTACATATCATAGCTTCTGGCGACACATGGCGAAAAATCAGGTGTTTACAAAGCAAGACAGGGCGATGTTTCCAAACCTGCATTGCTTTGTAGGGACTATCAGAAATCACAACTTAAAGAATTTTCTGCATCCATGCATAGAAAGCCAACAAAAAGTTTCAGCCGATAAAAACGGCTGAACCTGGTGATGTCCCCTCGTACCTCGGGGACATCGCCCAGGTAGATAAAGAAAAATCAAAAATAGGGCATAACAAAACTATGGCAAAGAAAATAAGAGAACTAATACAAGATCTCGTTGAAGTGGGGTTCTGCGAGATCAAAGGGACAGGTATAAAGGATCTCATAGAAAATACACGCATGCTCTTTATCCGGGTGCCGTAACCATCAGTGGAAAAGCAGGTGAAGATTCCAGGCGGTATCAGGAAAAACAAGTACGGCAAGCAATTGAAGAGGTAAAAAAATG
>QMMZ01000023.1 GCA_003647525.1 Deltaproteobacteria bacterium
GACAAGTATCCCGTTTTTCTTGATAATGTCAATTCACCAGTTGAATTCCTAAAAAGCGTAAACGATATCATCCACTTAGAAGTTAAGAAACTTTTTGAAGGAGCCAACCCACCAATAATCAAAGTTGAAGATGTAAATCACAAGCAGGCAAAGCTTTACTATAGCTCAGAAAGAAAGTTGTGCAAATTGGTAGAAGGTCTGTTGGATGGCGTTGCCGATTATTTCGGCCGGAAAATATCTTATAGCCATCAACAATGAATGCGAGATGGAGTTCGTGAATGTATTTTGCATATCCAATTCTATAATTAGGGCATTTATTGATGGATGAGATTAAAATACTCAAAGCAAAGCTTGAGCGAGAACGTAAAGCAAAAAAAATACTGGAAGACATTTTAGAAACTCGCACAAGGAGTCTGTATTTGGCCAAACAGAAAGCCGAGGCTGCCAATGCTGCCAAGAGTGATTTTCTGGCCAACATGAGCCATGAGATCCGCACACCTATGAATGCGGTCATGGGTTTTTCCGATATGCTGCTTGATACTGATTTGGATGAAAACCAGAGAGATTATGTAAACACTGTCAAAAGAAGTAGCGATTCTCTACTTTCTTTGATCAACGATATCCTTGATTTCTCCAAAATCGAGGCAGGGCGGTTGGATTTTGAGGAGATTGACTTTGATCCTGAACTTTTGGTCTATGATGTCTGTGAAATGGTTCGCCCAAGGATTGAATCAAGACCTGTCGAGGTTTTATGCCGTATTGCGGACAACATCCCTTCAATGGTTAAGGGAGATCCGATACGGTTTCGTCAGGTACTGACAAATCTAATGAGCAATGCTCCCAAATTCACCAAGGCCGGAGAGATTGAAATATCCATTGATATTGAAGAGGAAAAAGAAACCCGGGTAAAATTTCATGCAAAAATCAGAGATACAGGCATCGGTATCCCTAAAGATAAATTGTCCACTATATTTGAGCCTTTTAAGCAGGCAGATGAATCAACTACAAGAAAATATGGCGGTACCGGATTGGGCTTAGCCATTTGCAAGCAGATTTCAGATCTCATGGGAGGGCAGGTATGGGCAGAAAGTAGAGTTGGCAAAGGGAGCATCTTCCACTTTACCGCATGGCTTGGAAAGGTTGAAAAAAAAGAAACCAGGAGATTTGTCTCTGTATCACTCTCCGGCAAGAAGGCTCTCATTGTTGATGATAATCGGAACAACCTGGATATCTTAAGGCACATTTTAGAGTGGGTCGGTATGTATGTAGTTGCTCTAACAAATGGAAAAGATGTTTTACCAGCTATACAAAAGGCCATTGAGGAACAAAACCATTTTAACCTTTGTATCTGCGATATCCATATGCCCGGCATAAGCGGATATGATGTGGCAAAAGCAATTCATGGTTTTAAATCCGAAATCGAAGACATTCCTCTGATTGCCCTGTCCTCTTTAATGGAGCGAGATGCCAAAAAATGTGAAGAGGCAGGATTTGATGGATTCCTGAGCAAGCCCATTCGCAGGGAAAAGCTATATAAGATGTTAGAGAGACTATTGGGCGAAAAGAAGGATAAAGAGCTAAAACCGAAAATTGTTACCCAGTATTCAATTCGAGAGGATATGAAGCATTCTGCGCGTATCCTTTTAGCAGAAGATAACCTGATCAATCAGAAACTTGCAAAGATGATGCTGACAAAGGCCGGATATCAGATGGAAGTGGCCAATAACGGTCAAGAGGCCGTTGAAAAATACACAACATCTCCCGAGAATTTTGACCTGATCTTCATGGATGTTCAGATGCCGGAGATGGACGGAATTGAAGCGACACAAGTTATCAGAAAAAAAGGATTTGACACTATTCCGATTGTTGCCATGACAGCTAATGCGATGAAGGGTGACAGGGAGATATGCCTTAAGGCAGGCATGGTTGATTATATTGCAAAACCAATTAAAAGAGAACTCGTCTTTGAGATACTTGAAAAATGGATTTTTAATAACAATGCGCCCATTTAAACATCAAAGAAAAGTGTATGACCCCGTTACAATTCTTTTTTTTTCAACTGACCGGGAAACGCAAGTCGCCCAAGTATTCAAATGCAATCCGGATGTTGCAACAAAAGAACGGCAACACAAGTCCTTGATGCGCAAAGGATTAGTGCGGATCGAGTAAAAAATCGCTCAATTTAGTAGAGAAGGGGGGGGTCTTAATGTCGCGCGCGAAAAAGAAACAGCGGGACGGTAATTGAGGATGTCCTGTGGAAATTAATCACGTCTATTGCTGGTCTGGCTTTCCGGCTCTTGATTGGTTGGGAAAAATGGTATGAAAAAAAGAGCATCTCAAAAGGTTTTGGTTACAGGAGGTGGAGGTTTCCTGGGCAGCGCTATAGTTAAGCTGCTGGTGGAAAGAAGCGACAATGTCCGAAGCTTTTCCCGCAACTATTACCAAGAGCTTGCATCTATGGGGGTGGAGCAGTTCCAGGGCGATATTGCTGATAAAACCTCTGTAGAAAATGCATGCAGGGGGGTTGATCTTGTATTTCATGTTGCAGCTAAAGCCGGTGTATGGGGAGCTTATTCTGATTATTACAGAACCAACGTTACAGGAACTCAAAATATTATTGAAGCCTGTAAAAAACATAATGTTTCAAAACTCGTCTATACAAGCTCGCCAAGCGTTATATTTGATGGAACAGATATGGAAGGTGTAAATGAATCCTATCCATACCCAACGAATTATAATGCATGCTATCCAAAAACAAAGGCCCTTGCCGAACAGGCCGTTAGGGCTGCCAGTGACAGTCTGTTAACTGTTATATTAAGACCGCATTTGATATGGGGTCCAAAAGACAGCCATATAGTCCCAAAAATTATTTCAAGAGCAAAACAGCTATTAATAGTAGGTAACGGCAAAAATCTTGTGGATACGATTTACATAGACAATGCTGCTTATGCCCATATTCTGGCTGCAGTAAAACTGGATGAAAATCCAAATATTTCAGGAAACATTTATTTCATCAGCCAGGGGAAACCTGTTTTATTATGGGAAATGATAAACAACATTTTAAAAGCAGGCGGGCTTCCTCCTGTTAAGCGTTCAATATCACACAAAGCTGCATGGCTTATTGGAGGCATTCTAGAACTTATTTATAATATTATAAATATTAAAAGTGAACCTAAAATGACGCGTTTTGTTGCAAATGAACTTGCAAAATCCCACTGGTTTGATATAAGTACCGCCCAAAATGATTTGGGGTATATTCCACGCGTATCTACGAAGGAAGGGCTAAAGCGACTTGAAGCCTGGCTAAAGCAAAAAATGTCAAGCTTTTCATTAAACCTGCCTCCTGTCCAACCACCAAAACTTCCTTGACCCATACGACTGGCCCATGTTAAGAATACACCCGGGTTTAAAATTTATCTGAAAAATACTACTTATCAGGGGGTAAACAATGAAACTTGTAGATATCGCACCAGTTGAGGTATGGCAGCGCCTCGCGCAGGAAATTTATGATAAATTCGGATTTAACGGAGGCATTGTAGATAGAGACGGAGTCGTGGTTCATCCGCCGGCAGGATGGGCCAATAAGATTTGTCCGGCTATAAAGGGAAGTGACGATAGCCGGGTGGTTTGTTCGTCCGCACAGCTATCCATGGCCGAAACCGCATGCACCACGCAAAAAGCGGTGATTAAAAAGTGCGATGTCGGCTTTACCAAATTTGTAATACCTGTATTTGTCAATGAAGAGTTTCTGGGGACTGCGGGCGGATGCGGTATTTTTGTTGAGGGTGGAGAACTGGACGATTTTTATATTTCAAAGCTCCTGCATATAGAAGAAGAACAAGTAAAAAAACTTATGGAAACTGTAAAAACAAGCTCTATAGACAAACTGGATGCAGCAGTTGAATTTGTACAAAAAAGGATAAAAGAACTTACAACTTCTTGAGGCAAGACTATGCAGGACGATTTAATCTCCGCCATGGCCCAGGAGGTCAAAGAGGAGGTTATTAATAATTATTTATATGAACGACGGTTGATCGAAGAACAGATCACCTATGTTAAGGAGCTGGCTGATCATGCCGCTCAGCTTCAGGAAATGCTTTTCAAACGCTTTGCACGAATGTATAACTTACTTTCAAAGCCTGAATTTATCAATAAGTTTGTGTTTCTGCTTGGGTTGAAAGAAATCCCTTTTAATGACCGGATAGCTGATGATCCTAAATACCGCAAAGATGTACGGTTTATTAAGGTTCACGGCCTAACCGATCGTTCAAAATTTAAAAAACTTTTTCTGGAATCATATAAGAGGCTATGCACCTGGAATAACAAGTACCTTGAAGATTACAGAAATCTTCTTGAAGAATGTGAAGCGGTAAATCTCAACCTGAAAAAGTTTGAGGATAACCACGACATTCTTACTATTCTGAACTTCCTGAAAGGCATGGATCTTGAAGAAATTACAAAAAAACATTTTATGGGCGATAATTTCGCACCCGAAGAAATAGCTTCTATTGAAAAAACCCTGCGTTTTAAACCTGTCAGCATAAAACAATTCAATCTCATACCTCCTCCAGGTCTTCCCGAACTCACTGATGTTCAGAAGCAGATAAAATCTCTGGCAAATTCTGTATATGACCGGTGCAGTAACAAGATGAAAACGATTATAAAATAAGGAACGGGGGTGAAGATAAAAGGCTGCAATAAGTACTTTCCACCCAGGGATTTACGGAACTGCATAACTTACTTTTTGAGTTTGTAAATATAATGAAAATAAGAATAGGAACTTCGGGCTGGTATTACAAACACTGGAAAGGCCCATTTTATCCGCTTAAAATTCGGGATTCTGAAATACTGCCATTTTACTTTAAGCACTTTGATACAGTTGAAATTAATAATACCTTTTATAGCCTGCCGGAAAAAAATACCGTTAAAGCCTGGCACCGGCATACACCGGACGCTTTTCTTTTTGCGGTAAAGGGAAGCCGCTTTATTACACACATGAAAAAGCTCAGCAATCCGGCCGAATCTGTCAAATATTTCTTTGACGCTGTAAAACCTCTTGGGCAGAAACTCGGCCCTATTATTTTCCAATTGCCTCCCAGATGGAAGTGTAATATAAAACGTCTTGAAGTGTTTTTAAACGAACTCCCAAAAGAGCCAAGATATTGCTTTGAGTTCCGGGATAAATCCTGGCTCTGTTCTGAAGTTTACAAGCTTCTTGCAAAACACAATGCCGCTTTGTGTATTTATGATCTCAAAGGCTTTGAATCACCGCTGGAAATCACGGCTGATTTCACTTATATTCGCCTTCACGGTCCATCTAAAAATGCATATCAGGGGTGTTATGATAAAAACTCTCTTAATAAATGGGCAGGTCGTATAAAAACATGGAAAGGCCGATTGGCTGGTGTCTATATTTATTTTGATAACGACCAGATGGGATATGCTGTTCGTAATGCAATGCGTTTAAAGGAAAAGCTTGAACAATCGAACATTATCTGATGGATAAAAGTATAACATATAAACGTTCAAATGTTCAGTTACTCGGTCTGTTTACAGCTCCTTTTTTTGCCATGGCCATATGGTGGATGACCGAGGCAATTCCTGTCTACGCCACCGCTCTTCTTCCCATAGCATTGCTGCCGGCTACAGGCGCGGCCTCTATTAAACAAGCGTGCGCTCCTTACGGACATGAGTTGATTTTCTTGTTTATGGGTGGCTTCATCCTTGCTCTCTCAATGCAGCGATGGGAGCTTCATAAACGCATTTCTTTTTTTTTGTTGAGGTTGGCCGGCACCAGACCAAACAACATAGTTGCCGGATTCATGGGCATAACAGCCGTTCTCAGTATGTGGGTCTCAAACACAGCCAGCGCAGTTATGATACTTCCAATAGGCTTGAGTGTAATAGACCTGGTCTTATTGAAAGAAAACAAGTCATCAGTAGAAACAAATCACACATCTGAAAATGATAACAAACAGAACTTCTCAATATGCCTGATGCTGGGAATTGCTTATTCAGCTTCTATCGGCGGTATCGGTACTCTTATCGGCACACCTCCAAACCTATTCATGACCTCATATATTAAAAATAATCTGGGTATTGAAATCAGCTTTGTAAAATGGATGGGCGTGGGACTGCCGCTGGTATTCGTGTTTGTGCCAATAGTATGGCTGCTTATGACGCGTGTATTGTATCCAGTTCAGAATATAGCTATTAAAGGCAGCGCTACGTTTGCAAAAAGCGCATATCAAAAGCCTGGGCATATGACTCGCGGAGAATGGATTACCTTTATTGTTTTTATTATGGCTGCGTCATTATGGATATTCCGTCCGCTTCTGGCAAAAACAGAATGGAATGGATTAAGGATATTTTCAGGCATGACTGATACCGGTATAGCAATTGTCGCAGCGCTTGCATTATTTGTTATTCCTGTTGACCTTAAAAAACAGGTTTTTGCAATGAACCGGGAAACGGCCGTCAAACTGCCATGGGGCATGTTAATACTATTTGGTGGAGGTCTGAGTTTAGCAGCATCAATAAAGGCAAACGGAGTCGGTGAACTTATCGGAAATCAAGTTCATGGCTTCTCCGGCATGCATTCAATATTTATTGTAATGTCGGTTAGTGCCATAATTATTTTTCTTACAGAACTCTCAAGCAACACCGCAACCACTGCCACATTTATACCGGTACTGGCTGCTGTTGCCTCTGGAATGGGCTTTCACCCACTTCATTTAATCGTACCTGCCGCAATTTCTGCGAGCTGTGCTTTCATGCTTCCGGTGGCAACACCACCTAATGCCATTGTTTTTGGTGCGGGCTGTGTTACTATCCCTCAAATGTGCAGAGCAGGATTGTGGCTGAATATTATCGGCATACTATTAATAACCGGCTTAACGTACGTCATTGCCATACCGGTACTGCTCTGAGTTCCAGTTCATAAGGCTAAAATGTTACGATATCAAAAGTTTTTTAAAACAGAGATTAAAATTTAAGGAGTTATTAATGGATATATCCGGAAACTGGAAAAACTTATATGACCAGCTAAATAACAGCGATGAACCCGTAATAATTCTTACGGATGAAGAAATTCAATTCAATATTGTTGAAAGCGAAGACAATATAAGGCCTTATCCTCTTGATTTTGCTGATTCTTCATACAGCATTAGAAAAATGGCGCAGGATGCAGGATATGGTGTCTCTGTGCATCCTCTCAATAAAAGAGTAAAAATATTCTCAAAAACTCCATAGAAGACATAGCACTTTTAGGTTATATAATTTCTAAGAGGAATTTCAATTGTTCAACCGTTTTCTGAATCTCTTCAACAGGCTCTTTGTCGTCTGGGTTATTCTTGGTGGGCTTGCAGCATACTTTTTCCCGGGATTTTTTCTTCCTCTGAAAAAATACATGGAAGTCTTTTTCGGCGTTACTATGTTTGGTATCGGCATGGTATTAAAGCCACAGGACTTTGTAAATATATTTAAAAATTTCAAGGTAGTTATTATTGGAGTTATTTCACAATTCAGCATTATGCCTATATCGGCTTTTATTGTTTCCAAAGTTTTTTCATTTCCCAAAGAATTTTCTTTAGGTCTTATTCTCACGGGCTCAGCTCCTGGCGCTATGGCAAGCAATGTGCTAAGCTATCTCGCAGGTGCAGATGTTGCGTATTCAGTATCTTTAACTACAGTATCAACTGTGCTCGCACCAGTTTTAACACCTTTTTTAACTCTTTTGCTGGCACAAACTTTTTTTGAAATTCCATTCTGGAACATGTTTATAAGTGTATGCAAGATGGTTCTAATCCCTCTGTTTTTCGGGATTTTAATAAAGCGAATTTTCGCAAAAAAAATAGAACCCATTCAAAGACTTTTTCCGGCAATATCTACTACATTTATTGTTTTTATATGTGCGCTGGTAATTGCTCTAAATAAAGAATATCTGTTAAAAATTAATTCCTGGATATTTATTGCAACCATTATATTGAATTCATCAGGACTGTTTTTGGGCTACATGGTAGGAAAAGTTTTCAACTTTGATAAGCTGAAAAGACGAGCCTTATCAATTGAAATAGGCATGCAGAATGCAGGCCTGGGCAGTGTACTTGCAATAAAACACTTTAACGAAAAAGTTGCACTGCCGGCTGTTATTTTTGTGTTTATCTGTATCTTCAGTGCCTCCATACTAGTACAGATCTGGTCTAAAGATGGAGGTTAAGCAGTTATGAACTCAATGTTTTTGGCCGGCGGCGTGGCGGCTTTGTATATAATTGCCTATCATACTTACGGCAAGTTTCTGGGACGAAAGATTTTCAAACTGAACCCTGAAGCCATCTGCCCCAGCAGGGAATTTCAGGATAATGTTGATTTTGTCCCTTCCAAGAAACAAATTCTGTTCGGACATCATTTTACTTCCATTGCAGGTACGGGCCCGATCGTAGGTCCCGCAATTGCTATTATCTGGGGCTGGGTTCCTGCATTGATATGGATACTTTTAGGTTCTATTTTTATGGGGGCCGTGCATGACTTTGGAGCACTGGTAATCTCCCTGCGCAATCAAGGCCGAAGTATCGGCGATCTTGCTTCAGATGTTATCAATCAAAGAGTGCGCACTCTTTTTTTACTCATAATCTTTTTAGAACTCTTAATAGTTGTAGCTATTTTCGGAATGGTCATAGCACTCGTTTTTAACATGTATCCCCAGGCTGTAATTCCTGTCTGGCTCCAGATCCCCATTGCCGTCTGGCTTGGACACATGATTTACAAAAAAGGTGCTCCGCCGTTTCCAATGAGCATCATCGCCGTCATACTGATGTATCTTACCATAATAATAGGCACTCATTTCCCTTTTAAGATGCCGGCCATCTTCGGCCTGAGTCCGGTAGCATTGTGGGTAGTTGTACTGCTTATTTATGCATATATTGCATCTATACTGCCGGTTCAGACCCTGCTGCAACCCAGAGATTACATTAACTCCCATCAGTTAATCATTGCAATGGGTTTGCTGGCTATCGGCATTATTATTACAAAACCGACTGTTGTGGCACCTGCTGTTAATTTAACGCCTCAGGGAGCGCCGCCTGTTCTGCCCATGATTTTTGTCGTAGTTGCATGCGGCGCCATATCGGGCTTCCATTCTTTAGTCTCGTCAGGCACTTCATCAAAACAATGTGAAAATGAAACCAACTCACTTTCTATAGGCTTTGGCGGAATGCTTATGGAGGGCATGCTTGCAGTTTTTGTTCTAATCGCATGTGGAGCGGGATTAGCATTAGGTTTTAGCGAGGAAGGAGAAACATTTGTCGGAGCCGCAGCCTTTGCTCATCATTACTCGAGCTGGGCTGCTGCATCCGGACTCGGATCTAAGATAGGTGCATTTGTGACCGGCTCAGCTAATATGATTGAAAAAATTGGCATTCCATACGATTTGACAATTACAATAATGGGTGTGTTCGTAGTTTCTTTTGCCGCGACCAGCCTTGATACCGCTACCAGATTACAGCGCTACATAATTTCTGAATTAAGCACGGCATGGAAAATGCCGGTTTTTGCAAGAAAACATCCGGCTACTATTATAGCGGTTGGAACCGCGCTTGTCCTTGCTTTCTATAACGGCAACGGCAAGGGAGCCCTTATTCTATGGCCCCTGTTTGGATCGGTTAATCAACTGCTGGCAGGGCTGGCACTTCTATTAATTACTGTGTATCTTGCCCGTAAAAAGGTTCAAATTATATATAGCATGATTCCCATGGTATTCATGCTGCTTATAACCGGATGGGCTATGCTCATTAATCTTAACAAATTCTTTATTACTTCAAACTGGTTGCTGTTATGCATAGGACTGGCGGTTTTTTTCCTTGAAATATGGATGGTAGTTGAAAGCACGCTGGTGTTGAAAAGTCTAAAAAGTCTATAGCGGCTGGATCTATTTAAATTTAAATTTTTTCTCTTTAAAAATTCTCAAACACGCATTTACTACTTCAGTGTCATACAATTTACCTTTATTGGTTGAGATCTCTTCTAAGGCTTTATCAATACCGAGGGCAGGCCTGTAAGGCCGATGAGATGCCATGGCTTCAACAACATCCGCAGCCCCCAGGATTTTAGCCTCAATTAGTATTTCTTTACCTAAAAGCCCATTAGGATATCCGGAACTATCAATTCTTTCGTGATGTTGAAGAATGATTTGAGAAATAGGCCATGGAAATTTTATTGAGTTCAATATATCGTAACCGACTTGAGAGTGATTTTTAATAAGCTCAAATTCCGTTTTACTTAATCGACCGGGCTTACTGAGAATCTCTACAGGAATTGCTATTTTGCCGATATCATGCAGCACCCCGGCTATACGAATCCCCATTATCTTATCTTCTGAAAAACCCATTTCCTTTGCTGTGGCACTGACCAGATCAGACACCCGTTGCTGATGGCCGGATGTATATGGATCCCTATATTCAACGGTCATTGTCAAGGCGAAAATAGTCCCTTTCAGTGTTTCTTGTAATTCAGCGGTGCGTTCTTCCACCTTCTGTTCCAGGTTACTGCGGTAAGTTCGATCTGCAATTTCAAGCTCTCGACGACGCAGGGAATTACGGATGTTAATGATCATCTCGTTAGCGTTAAAAGGCTTAATCATATACCCATAAATCCCTACCTCAAGGGCTGTTTCGGCAATTTCTGGATCATCTACTGCTGTCACCATCATTGTTGCTGTATCCGGATATTCGGCCGCAACATATCGGATGAAATCAATACCGGACTCTCCAGGCATAGCTACATCGCATAAGATCAGCTCGAAATTCCGATCTTTAATGAATTTACGGGCATCTGCCGCATTAGTAGCCAGGGTGCATTCGTATCCGGCCCTTAAAAGCATCCGGCTTAAAAGGTGCCGGACGGACTCTTCATCATCTACAACCAGGATATTAATCATTCTCGTTACTCCTTACTATCGATTATCACTGTTTCTGTAGAGGTGATTCATTCCCATCTACCTTGTATGCGGTTATCTTCTTATTCACTCATCCAGCACCTTACGCACCTTGCACACCAAACCTTTCGGTGTAAAAGGCTTTTCAAGGAAATGCAGCCCCGGCTCCAGAACACCGTGATGCACAATTGCGTTGTCCGTGTATCCTGACATATAAATCACCTTCATCTGTGGGTTGAGAGGCTGCAGCCGTTTTGCTGCTTCCCTGCCGCCCATCTTTGGCATTACCACATCAGTTATCATCAGATCAATCTGACCATCATGCTCCTTGCAGAGCATCAGGGCATCTTCGCCATTTTCAGCATCCAGGACCCTATACCCATAGCCCTGGAGAGCTTTTTGCGCAAAATTTCGGAGCAAATCATTATCTTCTACAATCAAAACAGTCTCGGAACCGCCGGGATCATCCACATGGGTTTGTTCTTTTTTCTCCAGGTCAGTATCCTTTTTCACTTCTGACAGATAGACCTTGAATGTGGTTCCCTGTGCAGGTTCGCTGTAAACCCAGATAAAGCCATTGTTTTGCTTGACAATGCCGTAAACTGTGGACAGGCCCA
>QMMZ01000024.1 GCA_003647525.1 Deltaproteobacteria bacterium
ACAGTTCACGGTTTACGGTTGCTAAAAACATAAAACTGTTAACTGTAAACCGACAACCGTGAACGGTTACTAATGAGTTTAAACGATAAATTCTCCGGCGCACCCAATGATCCTGGTGTCTATCTTATGAAGGATGCTGAAGGAAAAGTTATTTATGTGGGCAAGGCCAAAAATCTTAAAAAAAGACTTTCTTCATATTTTAAACAATCCAGACAGATAAATTTGAAAACCAGGGTTCTTGTTAAAAAAGTTTCAAGTTTTGATACAATTATAACAAGAACCGAAAAAGAGGCCCTGATCCTCGAATCAAATCTTATCAAACAATACAAGCCAAGGTATAACGTGATCCTGAAGGATGACAAAAGATATCCTTCGTTGCGGCTGGATATAAAAAGTCAGTATCCGAGCCTGAATATTGTTAGAAAAATTGAAAAAAACGGAGCGCAGTACTTCGGCCCCTTTTCATCTTCTCAAGCTGTTAGACAGACTTTAAAAATAATCCACAAGACATTCAAACTTCGCAAATGTAAAACAAAAGAACTTAAAAAAAGGCTGCGTCCATGCCTTAACTATCAAATAGGTGCATGCTTGGCGCCTTGTTGCCATGATGTTGATAACAAAATTTATGATGAAATAGTAAAAGAAGTTGTTCTGTTTTTAAAAGGGAGAACTCCTGAGCTTATTAAAAAAATAAAAAACCAGATGACATCTGCAGCTAAAGATCAGGACTATGAAAGAGCTGCAATGTTCAGAGACAAGATTTTTGCACTTGAAAAAATTCTTGAAAAACAGGTTGCAGTAACAACTGACTTTAAAGACAGAGATGTAATTGCCATTGCTGATTCCCCTGAAATTTTACTCATAGCTCTGCTTTTCGTCCGTGGTGGATATCTTGTGGGGAAAATGCATTTCAGTTTTACAAAAACCATATCAACAAAAGCAGAAATGGTTAGTGCATTCATCAGACAGTATTATGAAAAAACACATTTTATTCCTCAAGAGGTCCTTGTCCCGATTCCCTTAGAAGATGCTTGCGTACTTGAAGACTGGTTAACTGTAATAAATCAAAAAAAAGTCAGGATCCTGTATCCCAGAAGAGGAGAAAAGGCCCAACTTGTTAAGATGGCGGCACATAATGCACAAAACAGTCTAAAAGATCTGGCAGCTTCCACTGATGCTGCAATTGACATTTCCGTCAGACTTCAAAAAAGGCTCAGAATGGACAAAATGCCGGAACATATAGAATGCTTTGACAACTCCAATATATCCGGGACAGAGCCTGTGGCAGGTATGGTAGTTTTTGAAAACGGCAAACCCAATAAATCCTTATATCGTAAATACAAAATAAAAACCGTTGATAAACAAAACGACTATGCATACATGGCTGAAATACTTACCAGGCGCTATGGCAAAGGAGAAAAATCAAAGCCTTATCCTGATCTGCTTGTAGTAGATGGCGGCAAGGGGCATCTGAATATTGCTGTATCAATTATAAAAAAGTTTAAACTTGAAAAAAAGTTTGAAATAGTAGGTATAGCGAAAAAAGATGTAAAAAAGGGAGAAACAAACGATAAGGTTTATCAGCCGGGCAGGGCAAATGCTGTTAATTTCGGCAGGGAAGGGGATCTGCTTTTGTTTTTACAAAAAATAAGGGATGAATCTCACCGCTTTGCGATTTCTTTTCATCGTAAACGCAGAGACAAGAAATCCATACTTTCTATCCTTGATAGTGTTTCCGGTATAGGCAAAAAAAGAAAAGAAACACTTCTTAAATATTTTGGAAGTTTTGATAATATACGCAAGGCAACACTTGAAGAACTTGTAACCCTGCCGGGAATAAATCGTAAGATAGCAGAAGAAATAAAATTAAATTTGACGGTTTAGTGGTGTATATAAGGGAAATTTACCCTGGCTAATTAGGTGTCTGCATATTCTGTATATAAGAAAATATCTTTTTTTGAACTGGGGATAGGAAGTGCTTTTTCAAAAAGCGCACTTTTTTAAAGCGAGGGAATACCTTAACCTGTGAGGGTTTTTCAAATGAGGAAATGATGAGATTGCTTTTAAACATCATCGGCACTTCTATCGGCAAGAAGCTGATGATGGCTGTCACCGGCCTCAGTTTCTGCTTTTTCCTTTTAATTATCTGAAAGTCTATAGCAGGAGATATATTTCTTGGTCGATGTTTATGCACTGATGTTATAATTGGCTTGAACGTTTACAAATATCCAGAAAATAGATAACATCCACTGTGCAGCAAAATAGTTATCTAAAACTAAAGATGAAATAATAAATGACCTTTAAAGGAAACAGAATTGTATAAAAACTTAAAAGATTTTTTACATACTCTGGATAAAGCAGGAGACCTAAAATATATTAGCACCAAGGTATCGCCTTATCTTGAAATAAGTAAAATTACAGATCAGGAGTCAAAAAGCCCGTATGGAGGGAAGGCTCTGCTCTTTGAGCAAGTAGAGGGCTCATCATTTCCGGTTGCTACAAATATATTCGGAAGTTCTCGCAGGATTTGCCTGGCTCTTGGGGTAGACCATCTCGACAGACTGAGCGAGAGGATAAAAAAGTATATAGATATTAATCCTCCAAGAAATTTAAAAGACGCATTGAATATCATTCCCATGGCGATTAATTTTACAAAATTCTTTCCCCGTTCATGCAGATCAAAAATTCCGCCGTGTCAGGAGATTGTTCATAAAGGCGGAGATGTTGATCTGTCGAGACTTCCTGTACTCCACTGCTGGCCAAAGGATGCAGGTCCGTTTATCACTCTGCCGATGGTGTTTACAAAAAGCCTTGTTACCGGCAAACGTAATGTTGGAATGTACAGAATGCAGATCTTTGACAAAACTTCAACAGGCATGCACTGGCACATTCACAAAGATGGCTCGCATTATTTTAATGAATACCGGAGTACAGGCAAAAGAATGCCCGTTGCTGTAGCCATAGGCGCTGATCCTGCTTCCATCTATGGAGCAACAGCTCCAATGCCAAGAGGGGTGGATGAAATGCTGCTTGCAGGTTTTATTCGTCAGAAGCCTGTATTAATGACAAAATGCTTAACAATAGACATGGAAGTGCCTTCTGAAGCCGAATTTGTACTTGAGGGTTATGTTGATCCTGATGAACTCAGGCTGGAAGGTCCGTTTGGCGATCATACCGGTTACTATTCGCTTGCTGACTATTATCCGGTATTTCATGTCACAGCCATAACTCATAGAAAAAATCCGATTTACAATGCCACACTTGTCGGGCGTCCGCCAATGGAAGACTGCTATCTGGCAAAAGCCACGGAACGTATTTTTTTGCCGATGCTTCAGACAGTTATGCCTGAAATATGCGATTACTGGTTCCCATGGGAAGGAGTTTTCCATAACATAGTTATTATAGCTATTGATAAGGAATATTCAGGGCATGCGCAGAAGGTTATGAGCGGGCTCTGGGGACAGGGCCAGATGAGCTTTTGTAAGGCTATTGTGGTTATCAACAAAAATATCAATCCCCAAAATCCAGACAGAGTAATAGAAGAATTGGTGACAAGGCTCGATATTACTTCTGATATTACCCTGACAAAGGGTATTCTGGATGTGCTTGACCACTCATCTCCTCTGCCAAATTTCGGGAACAAGATAGGCATTGATCTAACCACCAGATTCAAAGATGAACTGCCGAGAAACTACAAGAAACCCTTAAAAAAGACGCCTGGTGTTGATTTGTCAAGTTTAGTGATAAACAGACTGCCTGGTTCCGTTAAGTGCAAACATCTCTTTCATAATATATCGGAAAGAAAAAATTGCTTAAATAACATACTTGCGATTTCAGTGGAAAAGACAGAACAAAGAGGCGGGAAAGATTTTGCACTGATGTTGTTCGGGCTGGATGAGCTTGACATGTTCAATATATTTATACTTTTTGACAGGGAAATTAATCTTTCGGACGGTTCTCTTATGCTGTGGAAGGTTTTCAATAATGTTGATCCGGGAAGAGATATGGTCTTTCAGGATGGCCGCGTTGTTATAGATGCATGCAAGAAGGGAATAATGGACGGCCATGAAAGAGAGTGGCCGGATGATCTAACATTTGATGTAACCGTTCACGGTTAACAGTTAACATTAAAAAAGCAGTGTTTACTTGTTTTTTACCAAGCCCTTATGGACGGCGAAGGCACTCACGATAAATTTGTTCTCCAGGGCAATTTTCTTGACACTGAAGCTAAGTTCATATATTTTTCAATCAGGATAATTAAGAATTAGTATTTCTATAAAACGTTCCGTGACAAAAAACATATAATATATGGAGTTTTTATGCTGTCTCAAATGAATTTAATCCATATGATAAGCAATGCCTGTCTTATGGTTCAGTTTGTTATGGCTCTTTTGCTGATTTTTTCCATAGTCTCATGGTCTATTATTCTAATTAAATACTTCTATATCAGAAAGGCGTATAAAGAATCAGCTTACTTTACAGATTTTTTCTGGAAAAGCAGGGACCTGTCAGAAGCTTTTGCAAAAGCAAAACAGTTTCATGGCAGCCCGATAGCCAGAGTTTTTCGTATAGGATACCTGGAACTTAAAAAATTAACCAGATCCAGCGTTCCAACAAAATTATCAGAGTCTTCTGAAACAGCCTCCCATTCATCCCTGGGCGCTAAGTTTACAGGAACAGACAATATAAAAAGGGCGCTGCGCCGGTCGATTAACACAGAAGTTGCCCAAATGACACAGATGGTTCCTTTTCTTGCCACAACGGGCAATACAGCGCCTTTTATCGGTCTGTTTGGAACCGTGTGGGGAATAATGAATTCGTTTCATGGCATCGGGCTCAGTGGTTCAGCCAGCCTTGCTGTTGTTGCTCCTGGAATTTCTGAGGCGCTTATTGCAACTGCTGCCGGTTTGGCCGCTGCAATACCGGCGGTAATAGCATTTAACTATTTTATGCAAAAGATAAGAACCCTTGAAATCGAATTGCAAAGTTTTTCTGCTGACTTTTTGAATATTATAGAACGTGATATTTTTACTTAAAGGATACAAAAAATGGCATTTGGTGGAAATAATAACAGCTTCATGTCTGATATAAATGTAACTCCATTTGTTGATGTTATGCTGGTTCTTCTGATTATTTTTATGGTCACCGCTCCAATGATGATAGAAGGTGTCAATGTCTCCCTGCCTGAAGCAACATCTGAACCGCTTCCTGCAGAACAAGACCAGCTTATAATAACTATAGATAAGAACAATCTATTATACATAAACGATTATCAGGTGACACTTGATTTTTTGCAGGAAAAACTTATAAAAATCCTTGATGGACGCGTTGGCCAGGAGGTTTATTTAAAAGCTGATAAAAATATATCATATGGAGTGGTGGTGCGTGTTATGTCAGAGACAAAAGGAGCCGGCATTGAAAAGCTTGGTATGGTGACAGAACCAATAAAGTCCAATAAAGAATAAACTATTTGCTGATGAAAGAAAGTATGTTTGCTCCTTCTTATTTATTTCGCGGTACAGGGAGTGACCCCCTGGCATTATTTTTGCTTTTTGCGGTTTCTCTGGTATGCCATGCGATTTTTTTTGCAATCTTGATTTATTTTCCAATTCATACTCCATATAATAAAAAGTTTTCACAGTCCGTCATTAATGTCAGTATGGTTACACTTCCTGCGCAGGGATCAGCATCGGGACCGGCCGGGCGAATTGAGGTTAAATCTAAAATACAATCAACCATGCCCAAAAAAGCTCAGGTTTCCAAAATCCCATCAAAAACCAGTAGTAATGCAAATCAGAATCGCTCAAAAACCGTGTCTGTTGCCCCCAAAAAAGGCAGAAAAACAAAAGAATCGCTCAAAAGAAAGACATTCAAGCCATCAAAGGTTGTCAAAAGCGCTATAACAAGGATTGAAAAACAGGTTGAAGGCTCAAGACCTGATCCGGTTATGCAGGCAATCAACCGTTTAAAAAGTAAAGTTGGATCAAGTGAGGCAAGGAATATTGGGGTGAAAGGAGAAGGCCTGACCGGAGGACAACAGGGCGGTATGCCAGGTGGAGCTTTGACTACAGGCTACCTGGCTCTGAAACCAATAGATATATATAAAGCAGAAATTCCTTATCATATTGAAAAAAACTGGGCTTTTTCCGAGCAGCTCACCGGCGGCGATACTGATCTGATTGCGGTAGTAGTTATTAAAATCATGCAAAATGGCGAGATCAAGGATATATGGTTTGAAAAAAAGTCAGGCAACAGTTATTTTG
Organism: Deltaproteobacteria bacterium; assembly: GCA_003647525.1. Next base: position 6,264 of record QMMZ01000024.1, read on the forward strand.
ACGAATCCGCGTTTAAAGCTGTTAAAAAATCAGACCCGCTTCCTGAACTGCCTAAAGAATATTTTAAACCTTATTATAACCTTGGACTGATATTTACTCCTTCAGGGTTGAAAAAAGGCATGATTGAATAAAGGTAGCCGTTCACGGCTTGAAACTTGAAATTGGGGAGAGATTAAATTGGAAATTAGAAATTGGGAAGAACAGTACAAAAGCATGAATGCCTAATTTCTAATTTCAATGTTCCGCTCACAAATAAAGATAGAGTTATATGTTAAAAAAAAATTATACCATAATATTTTTTATATGTTTGATAGCAACAGTATTTTTTTTGACTAAGTCGGCTCATTGCCGAACAGAATATGATTATATTGATATTAACAACCCTTTTATAAGAAAAATTCCGATTGCTGTCCCTGTGTTCAAGTCTATGTCAGGTAGTGGGGGAGAAAAGTTCTTGTCACAAGAAGCATCAAATCTGCTCTCAAAATCATTGGAATTTACTGGTTACTTCAAGATAATTGACAGGGATGCCTATCTTGTAGATCCTGAAAAATCGGACATAATTGTTTCAAATATCAATTTCAAGAACTGGACCGGCATAGGCGCTGAACTTCTTATTACAGGCAATCTTTTTTTAAAAGATAATATAATTGAAATGGAACTCAGGCTTTATGACACATTTAAAGGTTTATTGATCGTCGGCAAGAGATATAAAGGTGTTGTGAATAACCAGCGTAAAATGATACATCGTTTTTGTGGGGAGGTTATATATAAACTTACCGGCAGCAAAGGAATTTTTGACAGTAAAATAGCTTTTGTATCCACAGGTTCCAGGAACAAGAATATATACTTATGTGAATTTGACGGACATAATCCTGAACAATTGACCTATAATAAATCTATAGCGCTTTCTCCTGCATGGTCATCGGATGCAAAATGGATAGCTTATACGTCTTACTCAAAGGGAAAACCTGATCTTTATATAAAACACCTAAAAGATAAACATGGCGCCATAGTAGCCAAAAAGGGAATAAATATTACACCTGCATGGGCACCAGGGAAATTTTCTCTGGCCGCGACTCTTTCGTTTTCAGGTAACTCAGAAATTTATCTGTTGACCGGAACAGGAAAAATTATTAAAAAATTAACAAATAACTGGGGGATTGACGTATCTCCAACGTTTTCGCCGGATGGCGACAAAATGGCATTTGTCTCAAACAGGTCTGGTTCTCCCCAGATTTATATAATGGATTTAGACTCCGGGCAGGTAAAGAGGTTGACGTTTCAAGGAAGATATAATACATGCCCGAACTGGTCTCCCAATGGTGATAAAATAGCATATTCAGGCATGGGAAACGGGCAGATCAATATTTACACAATAGATGTTGATGGAGAAGGCCCTGTATTACAATTAACACACGACTCAGGAAACAATGAGTCCCCTACATGGTCGCCGGATGGAAGTCTCATTGCATTTAGTTCAAGCCGTGAAGGGCCTTGCAGAATCTATGTTATGACTGCTTATGGAACTGACCAGAGGTGCCTGCTTGCCTTGCCCGGTGAGCAGACAGATCCTGAATGGTCACCAAGAGTTATCGATAACTAAAAAAATAATCTATTCAAAAGGAGGAAAAAATGAAAAAAAAGTTGTGGATATGGCTATCTCTTTTATTAGTAATTCCGGGACTGATGATTGTTACTTCCTGTGCAAAGAAGACAGTTAAGGCTGACCTTGAGCTTGCTCAAACTCAGGAAGACGAAGCAGCAAAACTGGCTGCTGAAAAAGCAAAGCAGGAAGAGATTGCAAGACGACGCATTTTAGATGAAAAGCGTCGTAAAGAGGAAGCTGCAAGGCATAAGATAATTGCAGCCAGAAACTTATTTATGAATGAAGATATTTACTTTGATTTTGACAAGTCTGATCTTAAACCTGAAACTCAGGAAATTTTAAAAGGAAAAGCCGAATGGCTGAGAAATAATCCCCGTGAATCAGTTATTATCGAGGGCCATTGTGATGAACGCGGGACAAACGAGTACAACCTTGCCCTTGGCGACAGGCGTGCCCAAAGCGCAAAGAATTTCCTGAACGATCTGGGTATTGCAGGATCACGTTTAACAACGATCAGCTATGGCGAGGAACGTCCTGCTGATCCCCGGCACAATGAAACAGCATGGTCAAAAAACAGGCGCGACCACTTTGTCTTAGAATAGTTGATCAGCGACATGGTTCTTTCCGAAAGGAGGTGATATTGGCCGATAAGATTATGGGTTCTTAAGCAGCGTAAGGATAGAGGTCTTAACATTACTGAAATTTTGCAAGAAGGGGGAAAGATCATGGTGAAAAAGACAATTCTTGTTGGATTACTTATGGTCGCATTAAGCCTGCCATCTATTGGCTGGGCGGCCACTGTTGGCAACATCGCCGAAACCCAGGGTGCCTTGGGGAAATTTTCCCTGGGGCTGGAGTATGACGGGGTCTTTGACAGGGATATGGACTGGAAAAGCGGTTCAGAAATTGAGACGATTGCAGGTGTAATAATTACTGATGAACCTGTGCCTTACCCTGGGGAGAGCATAGATGATATAGAGATAGACTCCGACCGCGTCTTTTTAAAGGGCGCCCTGGGGCTTCATCCGAATGTGGACATCTTCGTGAAACTCGGAATGGCAAGTGCAAATTGGGAAGCCAAGTGTAAAGAGCCCGGATATCCTGATGAAAAGCTCGAGTTCGATGATGACCGGGACTTTGCCTGGGGTATTGGAGCGAAGGTAAAGATCTTTGAGACACTGGGAGGGCTTAGATTTGTGGGGGATGCCCAGTATCTGAGTTATAAGGTGGATGGAGATTTCAAAATAGATGGAAAAGATCTTGATCAGAATAGATTAGAATTTCTTCGATCGTTTGACTCAAACGCGACCTTCTCGGCAGACTCAGAGGTTGAAATCAAGGAGTGGCAGGTCGCATTGTATGTGAATCAGACCTTTGGCAACTTCAGCCCCTATGCCGGTGTCAAATATTCTGAATATGACGTAGACTTTGAATTCAAGGGAAGCGGACAAGCTTTGGGAATCCCTTATTCCATGAAAGTTGAAGGGGATGCCGAGGCAGATGATAACTTCGGTATCTTCCTGGGTACAGATATATACATCATACCCAACCTATTAAGTATAAATATTGAAGCCAGGTTCATAGACGAAACCGCTGGCACTTTCGGGCTGACCTATAGGTTCTGATGTTAAAGAGGCTGTCTCCTAAAGGCTTTGCCTGGCAATTCGAGTCGGGCGTGAAAAGGTTGATGCCTTTTCACGCCGCAAACGCAGCCATATGGGTAACTTTTGAAAAGGGCTTTGTTTCTGTAATGAAATATTCAGTTTTATTTTCATTAATATTTTTTTTTAATATGTTATACGGCTGCGCAATGTATGATGACGTTGTTACGCTTGAAAATCGCATATCTTTGCTCGAACATCGCAATGCAAAGTCAGAAAAATATAATAAAGAGCTAAAATCCAGGCTGGAAGAAAAGGAACAGGCCCTTAGAAATCAATCTGCCGAAGTGCATGCAATGCACGATCAGATAAAAGCTGAAACGCAGCTCATAAGCGGAAGAATTGACGAAACTGATTACTTATTAAAACGAAAACTGTCCGATTTAGATAAAATAACCGAAAACCGGTTGAAAAAAATAGAAAAAACTGCCGGGTTAAATAAAAAACGCATAACCCGCTTAGAACAGTACCTCAATTTTGAATCAGACAAAAATGATCTGAAAATTAAATCAAAACCCCAATCCAGGCAAGACCTTTCAGAAAATGAATTATATACGGTGTCTAAACAGGCATTTGATGCAGGAGACTTTGAAACTGCCCGCAAGGGCTTTAAAAATTTAATAAATAAATTTCCAAAGTCGGCACATGCAGATAATGCCCAGTTCTGGATAGGTGAAATTTACTACAATGAAAAATGGTATGAAAAAGCTATACTTGAATATCAGAAGGTTATAGAAAAATATCCAAAAGGGAATAAAGTGCCGGCTTCTCTTCTAAAGCAGGGATTTGCATTCCTTAATCTTGGAGACAAAGCAAATGCTCGTCTTATATTGAAAGAGCTTGTCAAAAAATATTCTAACTCCAATGAAGCTAAGATAGCGACGAAAAAATTAAAGCAACTATAAACTTTCAGACAATTAATTTCACTGTGTTATCAGTCGTCGACGTATAACTAATACGCCTTCCTCCTTCTGGCCTTGTGAAATTAATTATCTGAAAGTCTATATAGGCATAAAACCGTTCACAGTTTACAGTTAAAATGCTTCAGTCGTTGCATAGTTCATTGAAAAAACCGTGAACCGTGAACCGACAACCGACAACCGACAACCGACAACCGTGAACTGTTACTATCCAGTATGATAAAGGTCATCGGCATAGATCCAGGTCTGGCTGCAACCGGCATTGGCATCGTTAGAGGAATGGAGTCTAAAGTTGATGGTTTTTCATATGGCAGTATTAATACCTCAAAAAATATTTCTTTGCCGACCCGTCTTGACCAAATCTTTTCTAAGCTTATCCTGATTTTAAAGGATGAAAAACCGGATCTAATGGTTGTAGAAGATGTTTTTTCTCTGGAAAAGTATCCAAAATCCGGAATTATACTGGGAAAGGTTTCAGGGGTTGTCCTTCTTGCCGGATGCCGGGCTGACGTGCCTTCAATTGAGATTCCAGTTCGTGAAGCAAAGCAGGTTTTGACTGGAAACGGAAATGCAAGTAAAATACAGCTTGAAAAATCTGTAAGACACTTAGTTAGCTTAACAACTCCTATTAGACCTTACCATGCATCCGATGCCTTGAGCCTGGCCCTTATAGGCTTGTTTCGTTACAAAAAATGCATCAGCCAAAATTTACGAGGCAAAGCAGAGCATCTGTGATAAGTTATATTGAAGGAAAACTATTAAAAAAAGAAGAAGATCGGATAACTATCCTTGCTAATCAGATCGGATATGAAATCCTGCTGCCTGCAATCGTAATGGATACTCTTAAAACACAGACAGAGTGAGAAGAGATATCTCTTTATAT
>QMMZ01000025.1 GCA_003647525.1 Deltaproteobacteria bacterium
CAACAGCCGTATCTTCACTGAGATTTTTATAAAGAAAATCAATATCCAGATTTCCCTTACTGTCAACCGGAACAAATGTCACACGATAACCCTTCTTTGAAAAATATTCGTACAAATTTTTAATGGCAGGGTGCTCAACCCGTGTGGTTATGATATGCTTTTTATCAGGGTTCGACAATATTGCTGCCTTTATTGCGGTATTGTCACTTTCAGTACCGCAACTGGTAAATACGATTTCCTCGGGCGCAGCCCTCAAAAAAGCCGCCAGTTTTGCACGTGCTTCCTTTAATTTGCAACTTACATTTCCGCCAAAGGAGTGTATGCTTGAAGGATTTCCGTAAGTTTCAGTAAAGTATGGGAGCATCTCTTGAAGAACTTCAGGAGCAACCTGTGTAGTGGCATTGTTGTCAACATAAATAATTTTCATCGCTGGACATCCTCAAGTTTAAAAAAAGTTTCAAGGCGTCACCACACGCCATAGAACCAACTTCCCCCATACCATCAGGATCTTCAATGATGCCAACGTTTCGAGGGTTAAGGGCTCGGAAAATTAGTTGCCCACCTATCATAGTGTCTGAACCGCTTGGAAGCAGGGGTTTTTCATTCAGGCACTATCTACAATAATAATTATGTATTTGCAAAAAAAATGATACAATTTACAAAATTTCCGATTTTTGCTTCTTGACACCAGCACCATATTATGCCATTTATTAAAAATATGTTTTAACTATAATTTGGCAATTAGTCTGGTAGTAACATAGTAAAATTTAATTAAAATTTGGGAGGTTTAATATGGCAGTTTATGTTTACGGGCACAAAAATCCTGATAGTGATTCTGTGTGTGCCGCTATTGCGCTTGCTGATCTTAAAAGCAAGATAGGCGTTGAGGCTGTGCCTGCTGTACAGGGCAACTTAAACCCTGAATCCAATTTTATTCTGGAAAAATTCGGTGTCAGTGCACCCGAAATCATAAGCAGCGGCGCTGGCAAGCAGGTTATTCTGGTTGATCATTCGGATCTTGCACAGAGTCTGGATGACTTAAAAGATGCTGAGATTCTGGGCATTGTTGACCATCACAAACTCGGCGATGTGACTACTTCAAATCCCCTGGAATGCTGGATTTGGCCTGTTGGCTGTACATGCACTGTGCTAAAAGAAATGTATGGATTCTTTGGAGTTGAAATCCCCAAAGCTATAGCCGGCATTATGCTGTGCTCCATCCTGAGCGATACAGTCATTTTCAAGTCAGCTACCTGTACAGACCAGGACAAGGAAGCTGCTGATGCTCTGGCCAAGATCGCCGGCGAATCAGATTTGACCGCACTGGGCATGGAAATGTTCAAGGTTAAGTCGGCAGTTGAAGGCACACCCGCAAGGGAACTTGTATTGCGTGATTACAAAGACTTTGATATGAACGGCAACAAAGTGGGAATTGGCCAGCTTGAAGTAGTTGATCTGTCCATTCTGGATAGTGTCAAACCAGCCCTTGCTGAAGATATCAAGGCTCTTAAAACAGAAGGCAACAGACACTCTGTATTCCTCCTATTGACCGACATCATGAAAGAAGGCTCTGAAATGCTTATTGCATCTGATGATGAGGCTGTTGTTCAAAAAGCTTTTGGCATTGCCCCGGAGGGCGGAAAAGTCTGGCTCGATGGAGTTATGAGCCGTAAAAAACAGGTTGTTCCAAATTTCGAAAAAGCCTTTGCAGGCTAGTATTTATTATTTAGTATTTATTATTTTGCATAAAAAAGCCCGGTTATGCATATGCATGCCGGGCTTTTTTATTATGTTTTTTTCACCACGAAGCTTCGTGGTTTAATTTTTCCTTATAATCCTGACCGTTTCAAAAAGCGCGGTTTATAGCCGTGCAAACTATATATAGCGTAATTTATGTATGAAAACGTTCTTAATTTGCCATCGCGGGGCTCTCGGTGATTTTATACTTACATGGCCCGCTATTCTTTGTTTACGAAAAATTTTGCCGGATTATTTTTTTAAAGGCATTGGCCGCCCGGAATATATGCGTTTAGCCATTAATCTTGGCTTGCTTGATTCATTTATAGACATGGATTCCTCAAGATTGCTTGATCTGTTCAATGGAAAAGCAATTCCTCCTGAAATAGGCCATCCAGGCGGAGCCTTACTCTGGCTGTCATCCGGGCAGGGTATCGTTAATCTTCTAAAAAAATATGCTTTGCTGCCGGTTGTATCAATTGCCCCATTTCCAGCCAGGCGAATGCATGTGGCAGTTTATCACTGTCAATCCATGCAATCCCATTTTCCTGTTAATATTCCTGAAAATCTTTCTGATTGTTTTCCTCCAAAAACAAAGAAAGGCAATTATGCTTTGATTCATCCTGGAAGCGGAAGCCCCGCCAAAAACTATTCGCCCCGATTTTATCTTGCTCTTGCTGATGAATTGCAACGTTTAGGATATAAAAAGACAGGGTTTATCGCAGGACCTGCAGAAAAAACAACCATCATGCATGAGAATTTTACAGGCAGATGGGTAGAATGGCCGGAAAATGTTGAAAGACTGGCCGACCTGCTTGCCGATGCATCACTCTATATTGGAAATGACTCCGGCGTAAGTCATCTCGCAGGAATTCTTGGGGTGCCGACAATTGTTTTTTATAAAACCACTGCTCCGGAAGTCTGGGGAGCTCTAGGCAGAAAGGTGGCCCACATTAAAGCCGGTAATGAAAAATCTGCTTTATACCTCGGAAGGTCACAAATTGCGCTTTTTTCGGTGAGCAATGAGCATCAAGAGCAAGGCGCGAAGACGCGGAATAGCAGGCTATTGCAAGTCTGAGCAACGCTGCTATTGATGTTCATGGCCAGCGAAAAATCGTATTTGTGGCCTTTCGAGGTATAAATAAAGTTCTAAAGCTTCTATCGCCATAAATTTACAAACTCGTAACGGTTTTTAAAAAATATACATTCTTGACAATTAAAACTCAGATGTGTTTTTTATTTAATAGAGGCAAAAACTTCCCGATTTCTGAAATAATTCGAGCTGTGCGGGTAGATAATTCCTGAGCCCTTCCGAATGATCTAATCCTCATCGGCAGGTTCCAGTAGTGGCTGGTTTATCTCGCCCTATCGATTTGGCGGGCGGCATAAAGCCGCCCCTACGATGTCTCCTTCTAATTATCAACTCATTGACAAAACACGGTAAATCCTACCCGCACAGCTCGAAATAATTCGCCACGGAAGGGCACGGAGTTTCACTGAAAATTGTAAACAATGAGAGGTTACATAAAAATTTGAGCTATAAAATCATAGGTGCAGCACGGAAAGTATACATCGAAAGGTTGCAAATTGCGTTTTTTTCGGCGAGCAATGAGCATCAAGATCAAGGCGCAAAGGTGCGGAATAGCAGGCTATTGCAAGCCTGAGCAACGCAGATATTGGTGTTCATGGCCAGCGAAAAACCGCAATTTGTTGCCTTTCGAGGTATATATAAAAAACTTGGTTCTGGTTATAATGTTGAGAAGAGTATTTTGATAATTCAGTGTAATTCCGTGAAAATCCGTGGTAAACTTTTACACATAAAGGAAAATGCATGAATAAATTGTCTTTAAGGACATGCGTATCAACTTCTGGTGAATTTGTTTACGGCATTCACAAGCCCGATTACACAGTTGTCAACCTCAGGGGAAAAGATCACATTACAACTCTTGGACATATTAACGGCAAAACCGCTGTTGAGAACAAAATTAACTTTCCTGCAAATGATGTAACAATTGATAACGCAGACTGGGTATTTGAAATCTCCAACTCCTTTTCTTTTATGGGCGCAACTTTTATATTAAAATCAAGCGCTGATAAAAGAATAGAAAATGCGAATCCTTTTGATATTATTAACAAACACGAATCTTCAAAATTAAAAACCAGTATAAATGAGTTCGAAGACAATGACCCGCTTACTATATCATTGGGCCGAACCTCCACAGACGCAGATTTACTTATCGAGTTAGCCAAAAAGTCGTGCTTGTTTGAGTTCGATTCACACACAGGAAAGCCTGTTGGCATTCAATATGAAAAGACAAAAAATGGAGAAATCCGACAGGCAATTAAAAACCACCATCTGTTTGAAATCGTGTCCAACAATACTTTTTTACCTGATACTTATAAGCAGGCTATGGTACTTATCCCCGGCATTCAGGGCCCTAATAAAATTGTGGGAGAGTATAAAAAGTCTGCCGGCACTCACATCTGGGAATATCTGAGAGAAAACAGCTATATCCCATGGGGACATTATGCAGCAAACATGGCACATGATTCCATCAGGTATAAAATCGGAACACTTAAGAAAGAGGATTTGATTGGTCTCAGGCATTTATACTACCAAAGGGTTTACACACAGCTCGCCCAAAGTCTGGGCATTCCCATTCCCGCAAAAAAACGTACTCTCACAAAAGATGAGCTGGAGTCTTTACGGATACATCTTCTCGAAACCATAAAACATTATGAAAAAGCTAAAAACAATTTGCCCTTTAATGCATCAATGTGGGGATGGAACTTCGGCTTTGATCTATCTCCTTCAGGATACCGCCTCAATGCCTCTCACCAGCAAATACACCAGCAATTTGCCATAGTGCCAACATATATCCCTGGTTTTATCAATGGAAAAAATGATGAAAGCTATACTTTCTTTCCAACCTATACTCAAGGAGATGAAGTATCTCTCTTCTGCCGGCAGTTCAGAAATAGGACCGGCAAAAACTTCTTTGAAACATACATTAATGCCTTAAAAAATAACAGGAGAATGGATGGCAGAGAAGACAAGGCAAAAAACCTTATTTTCTATCAAGACGAAAACATCATAGCTTTTGTACCCAAAGCCCAACGCTCTCAAGGAGAAGTACAGATTATGGCCACAGCAAATTGCGGCAATATTCTTGAGGCGAATTCTACAATGAGAAGGTCTCTGGACATGGCTATTTTGACAACTGTAAGGATGCTGGAAAAATTGGGTGTGGAAATGATGATTTGTTACGAAACATCCAAGAGGTTTGATAATCCAGACAATGACCAGCGGCTTATGTACACTTTTATTCCACGTCATCCTAAATCGCCAGGGACTTACAGTGAGTGGCTATATCGCTGGATTATCGGGCATTATCCCGAAGACTTCGCCCATGCCTGTAGTAGGGTTGTTAATCAGAAATTTTAATGTTTTTTAAAAGGATAAAACCAGCTGTTCCCAAATATTTGCTTATTGGTCTTGCCGGTCTGATGTGGAGCACCGTGGGCATAATGCTTTGCAGCATGGCTTATTACTGGCTTAAAGAGGTTGACTGGATAGCTGCTTTCCCATTTGGGCTATTTGGAATCATTTTGTCATTGGCAGCATATCGCTTTGGATTTTCCGGAATCGCTCGAAAAAATATTGACCGTATCTGTCTGCTCCCTGATAGAGGATGTATTTTCGCTTTTCAGGCATGGAAAAGTTATTTTATCATTGCCTTTATGATTGCACTTGGAATCATTTTGCGGCATTCCCCTATTCCAAAACACTACCTGGCAATCGTCTATACGACTGTAGGTGGAGCGCTCCTGCTGTCAAGCTTGCACTATTACCGGAAGCTATGGCGGTTAATAATTCTCAAAAAACCATGACAGCCTTCAAAAAAAGGTGGAAGTTAACGCTTACAAAAGAAAATTGATTAATGTCCTGTCTCAATAATAATGATAACCAGGTGCCGGGCGGAATTTACCTTTGCCAGGCCAATAAAGAAATTTCCTGTGGAGCATGCTGCGGTTTATATAATATTGCCGATCCATCGTACGAATCTATAATGGAAATTCTTACATGGCGCACCAATACTTTCTCACGCATTAATCGAAATATGGACGATATACTCGCCTTCAAAGAAGAAGTCGAAGATAGAGAACCACAGAAAAGGCCTTTCCCCGATTTTCATCATTGCCCTTACATCGGTCTGATAGGGGAAGAGCGTTCACGTGTGGGTTGTCTGTTACATCCCCTGCTTGACGAAAACAAGGGTATAGATTTCAGGGGGCTAAGCTATTACGGAGGCATGGCATGCAGGGTTTACTTCTGTCCAACATACCAACATCTCTCAGCGGCTTTCAAAGAAATAGTCCGTGAAACGGCAAGTAACTGGTATGCGTACGGACTTGTAATTACTGAAACAAAATTATTAAACACGATTTTTGAAAAACTGGGAAATTGCCTTAACCGGCCATTAATAAAAAACGACATATTAAAGAATAAAAATACTCTTGAGGCTGTTAGAAAGCTTTTAGATTTAAAGATTAATTGGCCTTTCAGGCGACGATCATCTTCGGGACCAACAAATTATTTTTTTGAAGACCGGCTTTATTCCAGGCCCCCTGTAAATTATGAAACAATCGGGAAGCCTGTATCCAGGCATGACACCATATTACAAGAGTTGGAATCTCACTTTAATTCAGCAAATGAATTACATGCGGCTGAAAATCTAATTGACGGATTAATTAATAAAGTAGCATCAAATTTAAATCCTGAATATCCTGTTCATCCTGTCCAAAAATAATATTTAACAGCGCTAAACGATAGTGTTACGCCTTGTTCGCTCCTGATAGTGGCTCCCTCCATATCTGTTAGCTGCTTCGCATTCCTGAAGGAGGCACTCGGGTTGCTATGCGATGCGCGATGCCTGTCTAAAATATGCCACGCATCCGGTGCGGGAGTACCTTTTTTGGCAACTGCCAATGAACGTAAATTCAAAATAGCATTTCTCGATATCGGTCTTAGGGCTCGGTAAAAAATAACTTGGCATTTTTGCATCCCAACTTCACCATATCTTCAATCGATTTTTATTCGCAAAAGTCCTCGAAATAGCTCGCTATTCCTGCGGTTTTGCTCAATCAGATCGATTAAATCTACGGCAAATTTGGGCGCAAATTCTACCAAGTTATTTTTTACCGAGCCCTTATCCTATTCTGCAGTTAGCAAATCGGCAAGCCGTTGATGCAAAAGACAGTCTTGCAAAAAAAATGAAAATGGTATACTTGGCTTGGAGTTCGCTCAAAAATAAATTTACATTTTCAGGGGTTGAGGCGCACGCATGGCAAGGCGCGAGGAGGGCGAATAGCAAGAGCTATTTAACCAACGAGCAACGCAGCCATGCGGGATGGATCGGCGCATCAAAATGTGAAGTTATTTTTGAGCGAGCCCTTAGGTATAAGTACAAGAATATCAAATGGTTTTTTATTGACCATGTTTGCTTTCTTTGGTATTCTTTATAATATAAAATTCACCAGCGGTCGGTTTGTTTCATAAAGGTGTTACATGGAAATGAGTTTGTAAATTTCTGATTACCGCAAATACAGAATTGTTACCATACAAATTTAGGAGGAGGAAATGAGAAAAAATTATCCGAAAAAGTCTTTTGGAACTTGCGGGAAAATATTGTTGGCAAGTTGTGCAATATTGGTTATGGCCGTTGCTGTACAGGCGGAATCATATCAAACGCTTTATCCCTGCCTTATTGATCTTTCAGGATGGACGGGCGGCGAGCCGACAGGTATGAATATGAATATGTCCGGCATGGTTATGATTAATTCTACACGTACCTACAGCAAGGGAAAGAAAGAACTGAGAGCCATAATTATGAAGGGCAATCAGGCTTTTGGAATGGCCGGTATGCAGGGTTCTGAAATGCACATGGAGAGTCCTGAAGTTAATATGAACATCAAAACCATAAACGGCTTTCAGGTGCAGACAGTTTATGACAAAAAAGAGAATTCAGGTGCAGTTACTGTTTTTTTGACACATAAACAAACCGGGGGCGCTTTCTTCTCCCTGTCATATGCAGGGATTTCAGAGAAAGAGGCCATTGGGCTGGCCAAAAAATTTGACTGGGAAAAAATAAAGAGCAAGATACAGTCATTAAGATAATGGAGTTTTATTATTAACCTCATAAGAGGGCAGAAAAAATGAAATTTGAAGATTGGATGAGGAAAAACTACTTAAACGGTAAGCATTTGCATTATAAGCTCACTATAATATTTGCTCTTTTTTTTCTGTTTCCTGTCTTGGGGTTTGTTACATTTGGAATTAAATATAACTTAATGAATGACCAATATGTTTTGGTGTTTTTTCTGGGCGTTCTTATTTTTTCATTGTTAGGATATACCATGCTAAGGAAGTTATTTGGTGAAATAGAGGATATATCCAGAAATATTTCTCGGAAAGGCATTGAACAATTTGGAGGAGAGTTGCAGACGGGCACGGGCACGGGCACGGATGAAATACGCAACATTGTTCAGTCTTTTAACGCGATTGAGAATCAATTCAGCAAAACTTTCCTGCAACTTCAAAAGAAGTCTTCTGAAATATCAATACTAAAGGAGCTTTCCGAGCTTTGCTATGTTACATTTGATCCAACTGAAATTCTTTACGTTACTCTGGAGCGTTCTTTGGCATTAACTGATTCAGACGTTGGTTCAGTCATAGTTACAGCTCGTGATCGCAGATCGTTTGTTGTTAAGGCAACTATTGGAGCAGGGGAATACGTTAAGATAGATGACAGGATAGATTTTAATACAAGCATTGCCAAGTATGCTGTAATCAATAAATCGCCTATTGTGGTAGAAGATGTTGAAAAGGATACCAGGTTCGCAAGGGCGAACCGTCCTCTATATTGCTCGAAATCCTTTGTTTGCATGCCGATCAAGACCAGTAAAGATATTGTTGGAGTGCTAACAATTTCGCGTAGAAATGGTAATAAAATTTATTCACACGACGATGTGGAGATTCTAACGCCCCTTTTGAGTAATGCTGCTTTCACATATGAAAACCTCCGTCTTTTGAAGGATAATGAAAATGGAGAACTCGTCCTGAAGACAGTTGAGAAAATCTTCAAGATAATAAACTCAAGTTTTAGAGACAGCGAACTTTTACATGCTATTTTTAATGAAATTTATGCTGTAGTTCCTTTTAATCTTGCCATGGTTATGACCGTGGTTGAAAAAGCTCCTGGTTATATTTCGATTTTTGAGTTGCTGGCTAATGAGCAGACAAACATTTCAAGGGGCGTTCAATATTCCATTTCGCAGGGCGATATAATTGACAAGGCGCTTAAACAGAAATCCATTCTGATTGTGGATGATACTGACGTACTTACCAGTGAGTGTGCAAAGGAATTATTTGTAAACCAGGGAAGCAAATCATGCTGTCTTGTCCCCATGAAGATGAGAGGGGTTGTTAAAGGGATATTTGCGCTATCTTCAAGTCATGCAAAAGACTTTCATGATTCTCAGGAGCTAATTGAATGGATGGCAAACGCGCTTTCTATTGCCATAGAGCGCAACAAGTTGTCTGAATCTGTTATTAAACGCAATAAAGAATTGGATTCGATCAAACAAATCGGAAGCGCCCTTGCTTCATCGACTTTTGATATGGATCAGGTCCTTAAATATACAATGGACATGATTCGGGAAGTTATGAATGTTGAAGCAGGCTCCCTTTATCTTGTAGATGGAAAAGAGCTTGAGTTTGCTGTTGCATTTAATATCAAACTTGAATTTCTGAAAGATCTGAAAGACCTGCGACTTAAAATGGGTCAGGGAATTGCCGGTTATGTGGCGGCACGGGGGGAATCTGTTATTATAAATGATGTACGGAAGTCACCGCATTTCTATCCTGAAATAGATAAAGCTACAGGTTTTAAGACGTTATCAGCATTGTGTGTGCCGATGATTTCCCAGGGAAAGGTAATTGGAGTCCTCGAAGTACTCAATAAAATAAACGGCGATTTTGGCTCTAATGATGAAGATCTACTGCAGTCAATAGCATCATCGGTAAGCATTGCCATTGAAAATGCTCGTCTTTACAAGGAAACAGTTTCATTGGCCGAACATGAGCGCGGTATAAGGAGTGTGTTTCAGAAATTTGTACCCAAGGAAATAGTTGATAAGATTGTCTATGGCACGGAAACAGGAGGGGAAATGCTTGAGGAGGTAAAGACTCTTACCTTGCTGAATATTGATATCAGGGAATTTTCAAGTATTTTAAGAGAAATCGGTTCTCAAAAAACGGTTCCTCTGCTTAATTATTTCTTTTCCGTTATGGGGGGCATGGTGTTCAAACATCATGGTATTGTTGATAAATATCTGGGTGATGGGCTGCTGGCGCTTTTTGGAGCGCCTGTTTCAAGCATAATGGACGCGGATAATGCTGTGCAGGCGGCGCTTGAAATGAAGAACTTGGTTGCAACTGTAAATGAGTATTTTGCCAGGGAATTTGGCGTTTCCCTGAGTATAGGTATTAGCGTTCATACAGGCGAGGTCGTTGTAGGCAGCTTTGGCTTTGAGATGAAAATGGATTATACGGTTATCGGCGATTCTGTAAATGATGTATTTAAGCTTCAGGAGCTTACCAAATCCATTCCGAACAGTATTTTAATCAGTGAGAAAACCTGCCATTCCGCACGGTTCAACCTGGAACTGCGTGATATTGATGCCACACTCAGCGATATGAAAATATACGAACTGCTGGGCTATAACCCCAATTGACCGAGCCCTTAGCCCGCATTACTCATGAACAACTCATAACATAATGCATAAAATAGTTATATTCTTGAAAGTCATAATTATTTTTTTGATGTTTATCTCATTGACTTCGTTGTCGGTCGGGGCAAGGCAGGTAACTGACCAGTTGGGGCGGCAGGTTATCCTGTCCGATGATCCGCAGCGTGTGGTTTCCCTTGCGCCGAGCATTACTGAGATAATTTTTGCTCTGGGACAGGAACACCGCCTGAAGGGGGCGACTCGTTTCAGCGACTTTCCTCCCGATGCAAGCAGTCTTCCCAAAGTTGGTTCTTACGTTCAACTTGATCTTGAAAGAATTGTAGCTTTAAAACCAGATCTGTGTATTGCAATAAAAGATGGAAATCCAAGGCAAACAGTTTTGCGGCTGGAGTCTTTGGAGGTTCCGGTTTATGTAGTTGATCCAAGGAATCTGGAAGCAGTGACGGAAACGATTATTGAAATAGGTGATTTGCTTAATGCCACAGAAAATGCAGAAGATCTGGTCAATAATATGCGTTCGCGTATTAACAGGGTAAAGTCAGCGGTAGAAAAAATTTCTAATCGTCCCGGTGTTTTTTTTCAGATTGGCATTTCACCCATAGTTTCTGTGGGAACAAATACATTTATACACGAACTAATAGTTCTTGCAGGAGGTGATAATCTTACTAAAGGTCCCATCCCCTATCCAAGGTTCAGCCGGGAACAGGTCTTATGTCTTGCTCCTGATGTCTTCATTATAACTTCCATGGCAAGGGGCGAGGTGTTTGAGCG
>QMMZ01000026.1 GCA_003647525.1 Deltaproteobacteria bacterium
TCAAATAGGAAACAGGGAAATCGCATAAAGAGGATAATTGCAAGTGTTATCATCTTTTTTTAAATTTTGCAGACTTGTACGTGATAAAATATGCGGTTGGTATTTTTCATTATAGACTTTAAGACTCTTGCTTTGCAGGTTAATCCCCGCCTTAGCCTCAACAGGATATATTCTGTCATTAACAGAGAATAAAAAATCAACTTCAGCTTTGCCCTGGCTGGTCCAGTAGAACAAATTTGTTTGGAATTTTTCTAAGAGTTGCTGCGCTACGTAGTTTTCAACCATCGCACCATGAAAATGTGTAAAAATTGTACTTCCCCTTACTATCATATCCATAGAAATATTTGACATCACCCCCAGTAGTCCGATATCAAGAAGGAATATTTTGAAAAAGTCTGTTTTGGCGTAAGCCTCAAGAGGAAGTTTTGGAGTTGATACATTATAAGATTTATATAAAACTCCTGCGTCAATTAACCATTGGAGAGCATTTTCATAGCTTCTGGCTCTGGCGGTCTTTTTCACAGCGGAAAAGATAAATTTCTTATTTTCTTTTGACAAATGAACCGGTATAGACTGCCATATTAAAGATATTTTTACTATATCTGATTTTTCTGCATGCTTGGAGAAATCAAGAAGATAAGAATCAATGATCTCCTTCAATTAAATGCCGTAAAGATGTTTTCTTAAGTGCATCAGGAAATTCCAGGAAAGACATGGGGTAAAGATTCAGAAAATTTACCTGCCCCACGGGAAAAGATTTTTGGCCAGCCAGTTTTATTCCCAGTAACGAGCCTGCTGCTATCACATGATATTCATTAGCATTTTCTTTGAAATACTTTAATGCATTTAATGCATTAGCAGATGCCTGGATTTCATCACAAATAATCAGACTTGAATACGGTGATATTGTTACATTTGCATATGCTGAAAGGTAGCTGATAATCTTCTGTTTATCGAACCTGTGCATGAAAATTGCGTCAAGTGCCGGATCATCTTCAAAATTCAGATAGGCAAAATTATCATATTCATTTCTTGCAAATTCTTTTAGTAGGTAGGTCTTTCCAACCTGCCTTGCCCCTTTCAGGATAAGCGGTTTTCGTAGTTCAGACTGCTTCCACTTTTGTGTTTCTGAACACGCTTCTGCAACATTTTTTTGGCATCAAGGGGTTCTCTTTAAGGGTGAAATCATCCTTTTAAAAATTTGAATATTTTGATGTTTTTAGAAGCTGCAAATCTATAGCCTGTCACATATTAAATTGCACAAGGATAGGGGGAGAAGGCTGTATTGTAATACGCCGACGACCGATAACGCAGTGAAATTTAATATGTGACAGGCTATATACACTCAATAGAATGCAACATACATAATAGCCACATCTTGATTAGCGCATTAGGCACTCCTGATGTCAGAGCAAAAGAGATTTATATGCAGTTCCCAATTCCAATCTTCGGGAACTTTCCGAAACACGATCTTTGACCGAGCCCTTAACCCTCAAGACACAGGACTTTCAAAAACAATATGGCAAGGAAATCCATCAATTATTCTACGATATTAAAATCCCAGACTTTGTCTTTGTAAATGCCCCTTAGTTTGCTGGAAGCTTTTTCCGGTGATTTGGTTCTCCAGGTTAAGGGTAAATTTCCGTGGCTCATATCTTCGACCTCATATGTCCAGCCATCTTCTTTCTGTACAAGAATCAATGAAACAATTCCGCTGTACTTTTCCCCTTTTGTACTGACTTCTGCTTTATGAATTATAAAATTTTCCTCAGACAAAACTATTTCAACTCCAGTATTTTTTTTAATTGTTTGACCACATTATTCTTATGCGTAGCCTTCCAGTAAAGTCTGTTGCAGGAGGGACAGGTTTTAAAGTTATCCATGGTATAATAAACATATTCCGGCACACTATCTGCAACAGAAATTTTATCAATAGTCAGCAGCTTTTTATTGCATAAAAGGCATCGAGTAAAGAGATTTTCCATCGGATCGATTGAAAAAGCTTTTACAACCTGTTTTAGCTGATCCTGATAATGGTCATGTTTAACAAAAAAACAGTTTTCTCTGTTTATTTTTCTTCTGATCAACATTGTATCTCTGGTCAGAATTATACGTCCGCTATGAAAAGCTCTTTCTGAAATTTTATTATCCGATATTTCCCGGAAATATTCAACATCACATCCTATTATCCTCATCCATTTTGCGAGTTTTCCAAGCATGGCATCGGCAATGAAGATTTTTTCCATAGCTTTACTCGCCCTTTTTCGTTCCTTTTCATTTTGCATATCTAATGGAATAATGGAATTGGTTTTATATTTATGTCATTTATATAATTGCTGGCAAGAGAAAAATATTTTTTGGAAATTTAAAATTTGGGATTTGTTTCGAGTTTCGTGCTTCGGATTTCCGGTTTCTCCGGATCGGGTTTTTCTTGCTTATTTGAGGTTTTTTGTTTTTTGAATCCATTTCTTAACTCCACAAGCGCTCGTATTGTGTTATCATTTGATCTGAGGCGTTCTTCGGGTGTCATTTTTAAAACATTTCAATTAGACCTTTATCTACCCTGACTTGCAGATTCTTCTGCTTATCGCTATTTTGTGCCATTTCAACCTTCTCTATTTCAATCATATCTTCAGCCGCCCCCACAAATTTTTTTACTTATCTCTTTCCCCTATAATAATTACAAATCTATAATTGCTTCATCAATTTGGCATAAATGAGCCATTATTTGACAAGATGAGCGTTCTGTATCATTGCTTAATTTCTTTCTCATCCCTAAGCTATGTTATGATTTGACTATAGGTTTTAGTTTATTTGAATGCAAATCCTTTTGTATTTGAAAATTTCTCTTGCGCAAAGAGATTGGTACAGGTCGAGTAAAAAATCTTTTGCGAACGACTTCGAGCAATTTCGCCTTCCAGGCCGGTAAACACAAGGCTTGCTTCAAGCCCGCTGTTTAAAAATACGAGTTGGCCTTTGCTAATTAAAAACCCCACAAAACTCCACATAAAAATTAATATATCTTTACGCCTTTAACATTTATGAATTATTATAAAAATAAATCTATTTGATATATTTATTTCTTGACATTTGTCGAACAATATAGTTTTACAAAAAATAGTGGGAAAAAGTGGATGTCAATGGTGATTTATGTTTAGAGGAAGCTCCTTTAATACAATTGATTCAAAGGGACGTATAATAATTCCGGCCAGATTTCGTGATGTCATAAAAGCCGGAGGCGGTGACGGAGTGATAGTTACCAGGCTGGATAAAGCCCTTTTTGCCTATACGTTTGATCAATGGAGCAAGATCGAATCCAAAATTTTGGCAATGTCTGAAACAAGCGAGTATATGCGCCGCTTCAGAAGAGTATTCATAGGGGGTGCCTCTGATTGTAATTGTGATAAGCAGGGCAGGATCCTGATTCCACCGGTTTTAAGGCAGTATGCGGAATTTGAAAAGGAAATCGTACTTGTGGGGCAGATAGTTCATTTTGAAATATGGTCTAAGGAAAATTACGAGCAGGAAGTAGTACAGATGGAAGAAGATATGAAAAAGGAGGCTGTCAGCAACGAAATAGCAAAATTAGGGCTTTAATTCTATGTCGTACAAACACATTCCTGTAATGTTAAGCGAAGTTGTCCATTACCTTAATTGTAAGCCCGGGAAAATCTATGCGGATTGTACGCTTGGCGGTTCAGGTCATGCAAACGCCATTTTGGAAAAGATTATTCCAGACGGGATTCTGATCGGCATAGATCAGGATATAGACGCGATAAAAAACGCAAAAAAGATTCTAAAACCATACGAGTTAAATATTCATCTCTTTCATGATAATTTTATAAATCTTCCGAAAATTCTTTCACAATTAAATATTACTGCTGTAGACGGCATTCTTCTCGATCTTGGAATTTCATTTCATCACCTCGACTCAAGTGGACGGGGTTTCAGCTTTAGAAAAGATGAACCGCTGGATATGCGGATGAACATTGAATCAGATACAACGGCTGAAGAGTTGATAAATACGATGGATGAAAAAAGCCTTGCTGAAATTTTTTTTAAATATGGAGAGGAACGCTATGCACGTAAAATAGCAAAAAAAATAGTTAATGTCAGAAAGAAAGAAAGAATTAAATCCAGCAAGCACTTGGCGGCAATCGTATGCGGAGCCGTTTCGGGTAAAGCATCATCCAAAAGAAGGATTCACCCTGCCACTAGAGTGTTTATGGCTGTTAGAATAGCTGTTAACAAAGAGCTGGATGTACTCAATTTATTCATGGAAACCGCCGTTGACTTGTTGAAGCCTGAAGGCAGGTTTTGCATATTATCATTTCATTCACTCGAAGACAGAATTGTAAAAAAAAAGATAAAACTCCTGGAGGGCAAATGCATATGCCCGCCGGCTTTGCCAAGGTGTGTTTGCAATAAGACAAGGGTTATACGATCTTTGACCAAAAAAGTTTTGCGGCCAACAGAAGAAGAAATTACAGCCAACCCAATGGCGAGAAGCGCAAGGATGAGGGTCGTAGAAAAATTGTAAATAGTACGGTTTACGGTTGACAGTTCACTGTTCACGGTTAAAAGCCGACTAACTCTGAGCATAACAACCTGAGTAGTTACGAAACATGAAGGTATAAAAGCAACCAACCGTAAACCGTAAACCGTAAACCGTAAACTGTAAACCGCAAACGCTTACGTTTAAGCTATGGCTCGTAAGACTAAAAAAAATGTTCGCAGCACAAAGAGCACAAGGATAGTGATAATCTGGTTTATCATTATGGCTGTCTTTATTGCGGAGCTTCTAATTTACACATGGAGCAGAGTGCAGTGCATAAAATCCGGGTATGAAATTTCTAATGAAAATAACAAAAATCGGAATCTTATAAATCTGCAAAATAACTTAAAGGTTGAGCTTGCGCGCCTGAAATCTCCGGAACGGCTCGCAAAGATAGCAAAAAACCGGCTTGGCCTGAAAACACCAACACCGGAGCAGATGATTATAATTCCATGAAACCAATTGAAAAAAAACACATAAAGTTGAGAACAATTCTGATTGGTTTTATTTTCAGCATTTTTCTATTTGTCATAGGGGCAAAGGCTTTTTATCTTCAGGTTTTTTGCAGTTCATGGCTGTCAAGGAAAGCAGCAAATCAGTATGAGAAGTCATTAGTTTTTCATGGAAAGCGAGGGACAATTTACGATACCAACCACAGGGAAATGGCCTTGAGCATAGATGTTACGTCAATTGTGGCATATCCCCCTAATATCGAGGATCCGGCAGCGACCTCCAGGGCTCTCAATAAAACGCTGAAAATTGACCTTAATTCGCTTAAGCAGAGACTCACATCTGACAGATCATTTGTTTGGATTAAGCGCAAGGTTACACCAAAGGAAGTAAAAGATGTAAAAGTCCTTGATCTCAAAGGTATAGATTTTATACGCGAGCACGAACGTTTTTATCCAGACAAAACCCTTGCAGCGCAAGTGCTTGGGTTTTCAGGTATAGACGGACATGGCCTTGAAGGAATCGAATACTATTATGACACTTACCTTAAGGGCGGTACTTGCAGATTTACGGTTTTAAAAGATGCTTTCAAACGCGGGTTCGACGCTAAAAAGAATGTAATGCCTGATTGCAGCGGGAATAATCTGATATTAACGATTGATCATAATATCCAGTACTTAGCCGAAAGAGCGCTCGAAGAGGCGTCTGTTAAATTTAATGCCAAATCAGGGATGGCAATCATAATGTCTCCAAAGACAGGAGCCATACTGGCCGTAGCGCACTATCCGTTTTTTAATCCAAATTCTTTTGGAGAGTTTGATAGGGATCTGTGGAGAAACAGGTCAATAACAGATCCATTTGAGCCCGGCTCAACCATGAAAATCTTCAGTGCATGTGCGGCAATAGAATTTGGAGGATGTTCTCCGAACACCATTTTTTTCTGTGAAAACGGTAACTACAGAATAGGCAAAAACGTTGTCCACGATACTCATTCTCACGGCTGGTTGTCTCTACAGAATATTATTAAGTTTTCAAGCAACATCGGCACCATAAAGGTTAGCGAAAGGATAGGACCGGAATATCTTTATAAAACATTCCGCGGTTTTGGTTTTGGTGAAAAGACAGGAATAGATTGCCCGGGGGAAACATCAGGCGGCCTGTCCCACTATAATAAATGGGCAAAAATTGATGCCGGCGCAATAGCTTTTGGACAAGGAGTTGCCGTTTCCGCCCTGCAGCTTATAACTGCGGCCTCGGCGATTGCAAATGATGGGATCCTCATGGCTCCTTATATTGTCCAGGCTATAACGGATCAGAATGGACGTCTTATAAAAAGCTCAAGCCCGCGTAAGGTCAGAAGAGTCGTTTCACTGGAGACAGCCCGAACCGTAAAAAAAATAATGGCTTCTGTAACTACTGAAGGGGGGACAGGTGTGAATGCTGCTTTGGAAGGTTATTCTGTCTGCGGGAAGACAGGAACCGCCCAGAAAATTGATGAGAAAGGAACTTACTCGAACGAAAAATACATAGCTTCATTCCTTGGGTTCATTCCCGCGGAAAATCCTGAAATAACTGTTCTGGTTGTTATTGACGAACCACAGGGAAAGCATTTTGCCAGCATAGTTGCGGCTCCGGCATTCAAAAGAATAGCGTATGAAACTGTAAATTATATGAACATACCCTTAACTGTCGATAATTCATTTGGAAGATTGGTTGACATACGGACCGGCTCAGGAGGAAAGAAGGCTGTTTTCGAAGGAGGAAATAAAAAAATAAAGTTAGTAAGCGGAAATGGGGCAAGAGGTTGAAACTTTCTATTTTGCTTGAATCTGTACCGAAAATAAGGCGTGTAAGCATTGTCAAAGAAGGTATGGAGCATCAGCATAGCGCGGGAATATGGCAACATAATGATGATTTATGCGCCTGTTTGCCGGAGTATGAAATAGGCTCAATACATTATCGGGCGCAGGAGGTTAAGCCTGATGGGATTTTTGTTGCTGTAAAGGGTTTTAAGGCGGATGGGCATGACTTTATTGATGAAGCCCTGGCAAGAGGTGCATCAGTGATTGTAACTCAGAAACCTGTTAATAAAGAATCTGTAATTATAGAGGTTGAGAATACCAGAAAAGCTCTTGCCGCAATTTCTGCAAATTTTTACGGGAATGCTTCAGAGAAGTTGTTTATTATAGGGATAACCGGAACAAACGGTAAAACAACAACAGCTTATATAATTGAAAGCATCCTTGCTGAAGCGGGTTTCAAGGTTGGTGTAATAGGAACTATTAATTACCGTTATTCGGGCAGGGTTTTTCCAAACCAAATGACAACGCCGGAATCTTTGGATCTGCAGAGGATCTTGGCGGAAATGTATGAAAACGGAATCACCCACGTTGTTCTGGAAGTGTCATCTCATGCAATTGACCTGCGCAGGATTGACTGCTGCCGGATAAATATTGGTGTGTTCACAAATCTGACTCGGGAACACCTTGATTATCATGGAGATATGGATTCTTACTGGTTTTGCAAAAAAAGGCTTTTTACAGAGCATTTAAAAACCGGTCCCAAGAAGGGCCATACTCTGGCTGTGGTAAATTGCGATGATAAGAGAGGAAAAGGACTTTATAATTTACTTTCAGAAGCATCTGATAGTATGCCCGTGATTTCCACAGGCAGCACGGCAGATAAAATGATATGGCCGGATAATATTAAATACAGCCTTACAGGTATTACGGGGAAAATTTCAACAGAAAGGGGGATATTTAATTTTAAATCACCTCTTGCAGGAGAGCATAATCTTGAGAATATACTCAGCGCAACAGGTGTGGGGATTGCTCTTGGACTTTCTCCGGCCATCATAAAGGCAGGTATAGAAAAGACTGGCTGGATACCGGGTAGACTTGAATTTATACCAAATAAAGCAGGCAAGTTTGTGTTTGTTGATTACGCTCATACTCCGGATGCTCTGGAACATGTTCTCTCTTCTTTAAAGTCAATTAAAGATAATGAAATCGGCGGAATTATCTGTGTAGTTGGTTGTGGTGGAGATAGAGATAGAGGCAAAAGGCCCTTGATGGGCGAAATAGCCGGCAGGTTTTGCGACCTGACTATAATCACATCGGATAATCCGCGCACCGAAGATCCAATGAAAATAATAAGCCGGATAGTAGAGGGAATAAAACAAACATCTTCAAAGAAATATGACCCAAAGAAGCCGACAAACGGCATTCAAGAGAAAGGTTATGTTATTGAGCCTGATCGCAGGAAAGCAATAAAACTGAGCATCACATCAGCCGGTCCGGGAGATATCATACTTATAGCCGGCAAGGGGCATGAAACATATCAATTAATTGGTGGTAAAACTTTTCACTTTGATGACAGGGAGGAGGCTAGAGAAGCTCTTAAATAAATTATTGGGTTCACGGTTCACGGTTATCGGTTTACAGCTAACGGGTGTAACACAAAAAAGTTGCAAAACAAAAAAGAATGTCGAATGGCGAACAAGGAATAATGAATGTCGAAGAAATGTAGCGAAATTTGATTTTTAAAAGCGTTTAATTGGCTTTGCTGTATGAATTATTCGGACAGCAAAACTTTTATCGCAGTTAAAACTTCATAATTCGACATTTCTTGTTCGATATTCGATATTAAATCAGCGAATAAAGAGGCTGAACGGTTATAAAAAAACGACAATGGAAAACGAACGAAAAATACCCTGGACAACTGCTGAAATCCTTGAGGCAACAAAGGGAGTCCTTTTGTGCGGGGATATCAAACATACTTTTGAGGGGGTATGCATTGATTCACGCACAATATCTGCAAATGAACTTTTCATTGCGATCAAGGGAAATGTTCATGATGGTCATAGTTTCGCATCTAATGTGATAAGCAGCGGCGTGAGAGGGCTTATTATAAGTGATGATACCGGTACAGATTGGCAGGGTAAGGACATTGTTTGTGTGAAGGTAAACGATACAACAAAAGCTCTGGGTGATCTTGCTTCTTTTAACCGCAGGCGGACCGATATTTCGGTTGTAGCAATAACCGGTTCAAACGGCAAAACTACAACCAAAGAAATGACTGCTTCCGTTGTTTCAACCCGTTATAAAACTTTATCGAGCAAAGGAAATTTCAACAATGAAATAGGGCTTCCGCTAACGCTCCTGGATCTTAAAAACAGCCACCAGTGGGCTGTGCTTGAGCTTGGGATGAACAGACCCGGAGAGATAGACAGGCTGGGTGAAATTTGTATTCCTGATATTGGCGTAATTACAAATATAGGCTTTGCTCACCTTGAGGGACTGGGCTCAATTGAAGGGGTAATGAATGCCAAAGGAGAACTTCTAAAAAGAATAAAACCGGAGGGAACAGCGGTTTTTAATGCAGATGATTCAAGGCTTTTATATTTATCGACTAAAACCTCAAGAAAAGTGCTTTATTTCGGTTTATCAGAAGATGCCCGTATTAAAGCGCTGAATGTCAATGAAACGACAACCGGAATTTCTTTTACACTGGTGCTGCCTGAAGAAAGAATTCCAATAGAACTAAGAGTGCATGGCGGATTCATGGTATCAAACGCCCTCGCTGCAGCGTCTGTTGGATATATTATTGGTTTGTCTTCAGAGGAAATAAAAGCCGGCTTAGAATCTTTTCAGCCGGTTAAGGGCAGGATAAATATCTTTGATGTCAGGGGAGTGCACATAATTGATGACACATACAATGCAAATCCTGATTCAATGGAAGCTGCAATCAGGATTCTCAGTTCATTAAAAGGCAACAGCAGGGGTATTATTGTAGCAGGTGATATGCTTGAGCTGGGAGAACACGCAGAATCCATGCACAGAAAGATAGGTTCTCTGTCTGCCAGATCAAATATTGCAAGACTTTACGTTACAGGTGAGTTCGCAGAGGCTGTTGCAAATGGTGCAGGCAAAGAAGATAAAAATTCGATGGATATATTTATTGGAGCAAGAGAAGAGATTCTTGAAGATTTAAAGAAATCACTTTTGCCGGGAGACTGGGTTCTTGTAAAGGGCTCAAGGGCAATGGGCATGGAGAAAATCGTTGAGGGGTTGAAGAGCTAAAATATTATGCTTTACCATCTGCTATATCCGCTTCATACGACAATATCGGTTTTTAATGTATTTCGCTACATTACATTCAGGACTATCTATGCCAGCCTTACAGCTTTTTTTATCTGTTTTTTTCTCGGGCCGTGGGTTATCAGAAAGCTCGGCGAGATGCAGATCGGACAGCATATAAGAGAAGACGGCCCGCAGTCACACTTTAATAAAGCAGGAACGCCTACTATGGGTGGAATCCTGATTATATTTTCGATTACTGTTTCCGCACTTCTCTGGATGAATTTGACGAACTATTATGTGTGGATAGCTCTTTTGGTAACGATTGGCTTTGGCGCTATCGGCTTTATAGACGACTATCTCATGCAGATCAAAAAGCGGAGCAAGGGACTCAGCGTTAAAAGCAAGTTTTGTTTTCAAATATTACTCGCATTGTTAATTGGATTTCTTGTTTATATGTGTCCTGATTTTTCAACACGAGTAACTGTCCCGTTTTTTAAAAATATTTCGCCTGATCTAGGTTGGGGATATATAATTTTTGCAGCGTTTGTAATTGTTGCAGCATCAAATGCCGTTAACCTCACAGACGGCCTTGACGGCCTTGCTATTGGCCCCGTGATTGTAGTTGCTGCCACATATATGCTTTTTGCTTATGTGGCAGGGCATTCTAAAATAGCTGATTATCTTCAGATCAACTATGTTGCCGAAGGCGGTGAAATAGCAATTTTTTGCGGAATTCTGGCTGGCGCAGGCATGGGTTTTCTGTGGTTTAACGCATACCCTGCTCAAATTTTTATGGGTGATGTGGGATCCCTTTCACTTGGCGGCGCTATAGGCACAGTCGCTGTGATTACAAAACAGGAGATACTGCTGGTAATTGTCGGTGGCCTTTTTGTTATAGAAACACTTTCCGTGATTTTTCAGGTAGGTTTTTTCAAGATGACAAAGGGGCGAAGGATTTTCAAAATGGCGCCGCTTCACCATCATTTTGAATTAAAA
>QMMZ01000027.1 GCA_003647525.1 Deltaproteobacteria bacterium
AGCGTATCCATGGCAGCTTCAAGGGCGACGGCGTCAGCTTATGGCTTACCGCTTTACAAATATCTCGGAGGGATAAATGCAAGATATCTTCCCATCCCAATGATGAATATTATAAACGGAGGCGTACATGCTGCCAACAATCTTGATATACAGGAGTTCATGATAGTACCTATTAGCTCAAAAACCTTTGCGCAGGCTGTAAGAATGGGAGCTGAAATTTTTCACAGCCTTAAAAAGGTGCTTAAAAAGAAAGGGCTTAGTACTTCGGTGGGAGATGAAGGCGGTTTTGCACCTGACCTTAAATCAAACGAAGATGCAATAAAATTTATCATTAACGCAATTGAATCTGCAGGATATCAACCAGGCAAAGATGTTGGTCTTGCATTGGATTCGGCTGCAAATGAATTTTACAAAAAAGGAAAATATATCCTGAACTCAGAGAATAAAAAACTCAAACCAGAGGAAATGATAGATTATTATGAAGATTTAATTGATAAATATCCTATTTTTTCCATAGAAGACGGCCTTGCAGAACAGGATTGGGATAACTGGGAGTTGCTGACAGACAGGTTGGGTGGAACCGTACAAATAGTAGGTGATGATATATTTGTTACAAACCCAAAAATATTCAACAAGGGAATTGAAGAGGGGATAGCAAATTCCATACTTATCAAACTTAATCAGATCGGTACGGTAACCGAGACTCTGGATGCTATTGAAATGGCAAAACAGGCCGGATATACTACAGTAATATCCCACAGGTCAGGTGAAACAGAAGATACCTTTATTTCAGACCTGGTTGTTGGTATAAACGGAGGTCAGATAAAGACAGGTTCAATGTCTCGAAGCGACAGGGTCGCCAAGTACAATCAATTAATACGGATAGAAGAAGAACTTGGAAATGCCGCAATGTTTTCAGACAATATATTTATATGGGGTTAACGGTTTACAGTTTACAGTTAACAGTTAACGGTTAAAATGCTTCCACCTCAATTGAGCTTTTAGCAGTTAGCTGTTGGTTTTTAGCATAATAATTTCAATATATTGCTAAAGGTCAACATTTCACTCAATGGGTGAAAATCGAATCAATGGTAACCATCTGAAATAATAAGAGCTAATCGCTCATCTTGGGTTCAATTGTTGCATACACTGAAAAAACTGTAAACTGTAAACTGACAACTGTAAACCGTGAACTGCTGTTAACCGACAACCGTAAACCCTTATTATATGGAATTAGTTGTGATAGGAACAAAGTACAATTATTTTAGCTTGTTAGCTTTTTTCAGCTTTATAATTTTTGTCTTTTTTTACACACAAGCTAATGCATATGTGATTCCCGGCCCCCATGTTCTGGAATTAATGATTGAAAAACTCGGTAGAGGAAAAAGCCTTTTAATTTCTCAGAAACTATTATTTTATGATGTCAGCCATGAAAAAAACATTATCGAGCTTAGAGAGACCTTGAAATATAATTTTCCTGAAGAATTCCGATCGGAGATTCAGTCTGAAAACGCTAAAAGAATTTATGTTTTTTCTTTGGGTGCCGCTTTAACGGTAATTGACAATAAAATTGTACCTAACACTGAAACAAGGTTTGACTGCTATAAGGATGTTTTCCTTTATCGTTCCAGGATATTGCTTCAGAACAGGCTTTCGCTTCTGGGAGTAGATACATTTGTTTCAAGTTTGGGAAGGTTTCAAGAGAAAACCGCCTATGTGATAGGTGCGGAATATCCTGACGAGTCAGTTTCCCAGATATGGTTAGACAAAAATACTTTTCAACCGGTTCGCTGGATAATCATAGACAAGGACAATAAAAACAATAAAGATGTTTTGGAAATTCGCTATGGAGACTGGAAGCAGACACATAAGGCCTGGTATCCCATGCATATTGAATTTTATCATAATGATATTTTGGTGCGTGAAATTTATGCTGACAAAATAAAAGTGAATCCTTCTTTTTCTGAGGAGCTTTTTGACATTGAACATCTTAAATCAGTATATTTGAATCCTGGCTCAGTTGAAAAAGACAAAGATGATTCGCAGGGATTAAGTGATATTCAAAAGACCATCAAGGAATTCAAAAAGCTATATGAATAAAGGTTTATTAATACCTGTTTGTTGCGGAAGTTAAGAGGAGATATATGGTTTCTAATACAAAGTATATATTTGTTACAGGCGGAGTAGTTTCATCTCTTGGTAAAGGACTTGCTTCTGCCGCCATTGGGGCACTTCTCGAAAGTCGCGGGCTCACTATTACTATCCAGAAGCTTGACCCCTATATTAATGTTGACCCTGGGACCATGAATCCATTTCAGCACGGAGAGGTCTTTGTTACGGATGATGGCGCAGAAACAGATCTGGATCTTGGACATTACGAGCGTTTTACAAGCGCTAAATTGGGCAGGGATAACAACTTTACCACTGGAAAGATATATTACTCCGTCATTACTAAAGAGCGCCAGGGGAAGTATCTGGGAGGTACTGTTCAGGTTATTCCGCATATTACGGATGAGATTAAAAAAAGTATAAAGCTTGTGGCAGATGGTGTGGATATAGTTATCGTGGAGATTGGCGGAACAATCGGCGATATTGAGAGCCTGCCCTTTCTTGAAGCTATCCGGCAATTCAAAGCTGATGTAGGAAAAGAAAATGTGCTGTACATTCATCTAACACTTGTTCCTTATATTGCAACGGCAGGAGAGGTTAAGACCAAGCCAACCCAGCACAGCGTAAAGGAATTAAGAAGTATCGGTATTCAGCCGGATATTCTCCTGTGCCGTACTGACAGGTATCTGGACAATGATATAAAGGCTAAAATAGCTTTATTTTGTAACGTTAGCGAGGATGCAGTAATAACCGCAAAAGATGTGGATTGTATTTACGAAGTTCCACTTATATTTCACAAACAGGGCCTTGACGACAAGATAATTGAGATTCTTAACATTTGGACAAGGGCGCCCCGTCTTGATGCATGGGAGCAGATTGTTAACAGGCTGAATAACCCTGAGTTTGCCGTTACAATAGCGATAGTTGGAAAATACACGGATTTGACTGAATCTTACAAAAGTTTAAACGAGGCACTTTGCCATGGCGGTATCCCCAACAATTGTCGCGTTAATCTTAAATTTATAGATTCGGAAACAATAAACGAAAATAATACCAAAAAAATGCTTGCCGATGCCGATGGCATACTTGTACCGGGCGGATTCGGGTCACGCGGTATTGAAGGGAAAATTTTTGCAACAAAGTATGCAAGGGAAAATAAAGTTCCTTTTTTTGGCTTATGTCTTGGGATGCAGATAGCTGTAATTGAGTTTGCCCGCAACGTAGCAGGCATGGATGGGGCTCACAGCTCAGAGTTTGATGCGAAAACTCCTTATCCTGTTATTTATCTGATGTTGCAATGGTATGATGAGAAGACTAAAACAATTCAGAAACGTGATGTAAACTCTGACAAGGGTGGGTCTATGCGTCTGGGAGCTTATTCCTGTATGATTAAAAAAGATACTTTTTCCTTCAAAGCATATGGCGTATCTGATATTTCTGAAAGGCATCGACACAGGTATGAATTCAATAACGAGTTTAAAGAAAAACTGGAAGAAAATGGTTTGATAATAAGCGGCACTTCGCCAAACGGTGAGCTGGTTGAAATTATCGAAATCAATGATCATCCATGGTTTGTCGGATGTCAGTTCCATCCTGAATTCAAATCCAGACCTATGAATCCGCACCCACTTTTTAAGGATTTTATAAAAGCTTCTCTGGAAAACACAAAGAGATCGTAGCAGAAATGCTTTTTACTTGCCGTTCAGATCTCAACCCTCAAGGCACAGGAGTTTCAAAAACAATACGGCAAGGAAATCGTCAATTGTGTTTTTGTAGTCGATTCCATCTTCACTTTCATCAAGTGTCAAAAGTATATTCTTTCCATACTGAAGATGGGTATTTTGTAATTTAAAAGAGGACAGCTCCCCGTTCCTTAGCAGCATCCTCAATTTTTCTCTGTGGTTACGAAAAAAAGCCATGGATATATTTCAAGGCTGTAAAGACAATGATACCGCCGAGCATCCATTTAATGACTTTTGCAGGCACATATTTTTGGCACCTTGCCCCAAGATACATACCGCACATGCCACCAAGACCGAAAAGTATTCCAAGCAGCCAGTCAGGCGCAATTGACATAGAAGGATAGAACGGGGCGATCGCGTGGTAAAAAATTACCCCGGCAATGGAGGTGACAAATGTCCCCATTAGCGCAGCTCCTGCCACGGTATAGACTGGAAGGCCGCAAAATGAGACAAAGAAAGGT
This sequence comes from Deltaproteobacteria bacterium, assembly GCA_003647525.1. The sequence continues at coordinate 4,313 of QMMZ01000027.1, forward strand.
GCGATAATGGACCCCCCGCCAATGCCATATACCCCTCCAACAATACCCACAATAAAGCTCAAAGCGAAAATTATCCAGATGGAGATATCAAAGCTTTCTCCATAGAACTCATATCCTAGCCGTTTGAAATTAAAATGGGTAACACGTACTGCTGGTAAAGCCTCGCCCTTAATGCCTTTAACCCCCTCCTCTTTTTTTCGATATTGACGCACTAGCTCCTGAAACCGCTTTTCACTTGAAGCCTTGTCCGCACCCGGAACTGGTTTCCGTAAAAGATCTCGAATCATGCGGCTTCCGATGTAGAGAAGAACCATGGCGGCAAATAGTTTAAAATTTTTTGGATTTGGGAGATAGGCAACGCGGACATAGGCACCGATAAACACCCCGGGAAGAGTGCCGATGATGACAACCCATGTAAGCGGCCAGACCATTCGGCCCTCCCGAATATAACGGTATACGCCGCTCGGAATAGCCACAATGTTAAAAACTTGATTAGTGGAACTCACAGAGGGATTCGTAAAGCCCAAAAAGGACATTTGAAACGGCAAAATGAGAAATGCACCTGATACCCCACCCATTGATGTAAAGAATGAGATGCCAAAAGCCACTATCGGCGGTATCCAAACAGCAACCTCTATACCGGCGGTCGGAAAATACATAAGAATCCTCCTTTCAATTTAGGTTTAATCTTGGCTTAGTGACACGACTATATATTAAATCGTGTTACTTAAATAATAAATTTTCCTAATGCTTGTCAACTATTTTTTTTACGCAAGACTTAATAGATGATTGAATAAATATAGTTGAGTTATTAAATTTTGAGAGCAAACGTGACAAAAAAGGTAGAGAAAAAAAGGATAGCCTGATAAGTGATCTCCTGTTTATGAGAAGACTCACCCGTTTAAACCCCCGCGGGCATCTTAACCATTCCGGAAAACGCCAAGTGCCTGGACACGGCACAACTTGACAGGCTTGAAAAATCCTTTCGTCAATGGATCGACAGGACGATTCGTTCCGATGTGCGGATATCAAGAAAACGGATCTTTCTTATGTTTATGTTGATACGATATACAGGCGCACGGTTTTTTTTTATCGTAGCGGAAATAAAGGCACCCTATGTCATTTTGAGCAAAGGCGATACAGAACCTGAGAGCAGTGCTGAAAATCGGCTTAAAGGAACGGTATCCAATGTCATTCGTGGTAAAATCACCACCGAATACATAGTATCGCTCCCGGACGGTACTGAATTATGTTCAGTGGTCACAGAGGAAAGCAGGCGGCGTCTTGGCGTAAAGGAAGGAGACACAGCGTGGGTGTTGTTTAATTCATTCTCAATCATACTCAATGTTGACTAAATCGGGGGCCCTTGAATAGGTAAAGAAGTACGGTCTGGTAAGTCGTCTGCGACAGAAGTGTTTCCAGTTCTCAGCAACAAGTGGTTCAGCATACGTCTCCTTTAGATGGATTCCATTGGTTTTCCTGTGTTTTTGTCTGTTGTTATGGTTGGGCAAAAAGTATATTTTCAAGCTCTTTCAGGCTATTAATATACAAGTCGGCGGAAAGAGATCTGTTTTTATATGCTATCAGAGGGATGCCTGCTGCTTTTGCTGCTATTTCGTCCAGCTTTGAGTCTCCTATATAAATTAATTGACCGGGTTCTATATTAAAATGCTCCAGTATTTTAATTAGCTGATCCGGGCTGGGTTTGGGATTTTCCACATCAAGTGCACTTACTACCAGATCAAAGTATTCTTCGAGATCGTGTTCAATAAGCACTCTTTTCATTGTATCTGTCCGGTTTGTAGCAACTGCTGTTTTATATTCAGGTCTGAGCCTTTTAATCAAAGGCTTCAGGTGCGGTTCCATTTCCATATATTTTAAAAATGGCATATAGCTCATGTGTTTGCGAAATGCCTGGGCTTGTTCAAAGCCTTTCTTGTCTTCAAATAGTTTGGCAATGGCCTCATCTGCTGTATGCATGTATGAGTAAGCAAACTGTTCAGGAGTCATATCGGGTTTTCCGAAATGATTTAGAACATTATTATAATAGGCCGTGTTTGCCTTAACAGTATCAAACATAACTCCGTCACAGTCAAAAGCGACAACTTTAATATTATTATTCATAAACAATTTCTACACCCTCGGTTCACGGTTCACGGTTCACGGTTCACGGTTGATGGTTGATGGTTGATGGTTGATGGTTGATGGTTGATCAAAACATAAAACTGTTAACTGTAAACCGGCAACCGTAAACTGTTACCAATAAATCTAGTTCTCATCCCCTGACAACAGCATCCGGCAACGGCCCCAGCCCCGCGTTATCCCACAACTGTTTAAGTTTACGCTGCTCAGACTGTGAAGCCTTCTGCCAGGCAATAAGAAAGTTGTTTATAGCCTGATTTGCTCTATCCGGATCATGGGCCATGGAAAAGGCTGCTATGCTCTTGACAGACCATCTGCCTGAATCTTCCACGCGACCCTCCAATAAACCAAGATATCCCAACTGCCAGTATGTTATTGCAGCTCCATGTTCATTTCCCAACTGCTCCTTGATCTTTAGTGATTTTTTGTACCAGTCTTCAGCTTCTTCAAATTCCCTGCGCTCTTCTGCGATCATCCCGAGGTTATGCAATGATTCGGCTTTTAATGACTTATCGCCTGTTTTATCCGTCCATTTACTTAACTTATCCGCCCAGCTTTCGGCTCGATCCAGGCGATGCAGCAGATAGTCAAGCCAAAAATTCATTTCCCACCACTTAATGATATCACCTGCCTGTAAATCTTTTTCCAAAACTTTTTGTCTGAGGCTTTGTGCCCGGTTCAGGTCAGATAGTGACATGGCTGCTTCAAACATCGGCAAGTAGTATCTGCGCGCCAGTGTTTGCCGCGGGATTCCTTCATGCAAAGCCACAGCCAGTTGTTGTTCCAGAATTGCAAGTTGTTGTCTTGCTATTTTCGGAGTAAGTATACTGAAGCCCAAAATAGCATTTTGATAAGACGCGCGGTCTTTGTCTTCGTAGCGAAAAACATCCGCTGGATCTGTAATATGAAGCTTAAGCGGCATCCAGTCTGCAAGATGCTCGGCTGCCTGGAGTAATAAACGGTAGTTAGATGGAAGCAGAAAAAAAATAATGTGGCAGTTAAGAGCATCCCGCGATTCACGCTGAGCGTTCATATCAGCCCAAAACCGCGGCCCTCCCTCATCTTTTTTTTGACCATCGTCAATAAGAAACAAAACGCCGGTGCCGGGATGCCATGTCTCTGTGATTTTGCAGAACGCATCCAATAGACGTGTTGCCGCGCCAGGCACAGCGGTAAGAGAAAGCAGAGCGCCGGGACGCTTATCTAATTCAAACTTTAGAAGATCGACCAACCCATGCGCACGGGCAACGGTGTCCACTTCCACGACTGTCAGCGTTGCTACAGACTGGCGCACGGCATTTTTAAGAAGCTCTAAATGTTCGCGCCGGGCTGTCAAGACAATCGTCCCAAATCCTTAAGGTTTTCTATTACAAGGGGAAGTATGCCAAACCACCCTTCACCGTTATATTCCACAAGAGCACATGATTTAAGCAGGAGTTGATTGACCGAATCCGGCACAGGCCTGGGCTTTTCACCTTTTAGCTGCTTTCGACCATAGTCTGCAAGGCGGTTATAAAGGTCGTCCACTGATTTTGGTCCATCGGGCAGAGGATCAAGGGGAAGAGAGATCTGCTGCCAGAAGTCTTTACGGAGTTGATTGAGGCCATAGTTAATATGCTCTTGTTCCAGCGGTACCCGGGCATTTTTCATTACAGCCGCGGTATGAAGCACATCAAAGGCATGACGCAATACACCGCCGGTCATTGTTACCAAACGGTCGAGAGCATCTTCCTTAATAAGGTTGTCCTCAAACCGCTGCTTAATAATTTTTTTCACAGTATCAAAACCCGGCGCAGGTTGTCCTTCCGGATCAGTGACTTTGATCATTGGAAGCGCCACAACATCATCAAAATGATGTTTGAATGAGTTTACGTCCGGCGAATGAAACAAAAATACAGGTATGGTATAAATAATACTGGCTGTAATGCCTGTCAGCAGGTTCACATGATTGACGTACATCTCGCGAGCCTGCATAAGCTCCAGTTTGTCCAGATCTTCCACTATTATCAGCAGTCGCAGGTTTTTTTTTCAAAAGCGGTTTTCTCACAGCTTCAATAACATTATTTGCCTGAGCCAGGAGGTCTGACGGGCGTTTTCGCAAAAACGCAACTGTTGTTTCTTTGCTGTGGGCTTCCAGCTTAATCTGTGCACTTAACCGCGCAAATACCCCGAGCAACGGTCCAAGCAGACCTGCCTTTGATGAAACGCCGGTGTCAACTTCTAGACGGGAATCCCTGCTTTCTGCGGTGGTCCGGGTAGTCTCATTAAAATAATCGAGTACCGGTTTTAAAAGATCATCATCAACTTTAAGGTTATTGTTTTTTGCTGCATTCAGGACACGCTCGGCAATGATTAAAATCAAATCTTCAGCACAAATCGCTGTGGTACTCATCTGGTCATGCACAGAAAATGTTACTGGTAAAAATCGTTCTTTATGTTCCGCAAGAAGTTTGTTTAATTCAGTCGATTTTCCACAGCCCCTGTGCCCATAGAATAAGAGCCTGACATCTTCCAGACTGTTAAGCGCATCAATCAGACGTTTTCTGGTCTCCTGATGCGGATCGCGCGCCATATCAGTTTCCACAAAAAAAGACTCAAGTTCTTTGCCGTCTAATGGCGCCGGCCGACAAACGCGACGAATTCCTGCCAAATCTTTTGCCTTGCCTGGTAGTTCCATTGAAAACACCTTATTAGAATTGCTGCCTTGTAACCGCTAACTGTGAACTGTAAACTGTAAACTGTAAACTGTGAACTGTAAACCGTTACCTATCCTTTATATCGCCATATACACTTATTTTAATTTCCGGACGTATTTTGCTATCTGTTTCCAAATAAATTGTGTCAAAAAAACGGCTTTTTTCATTTTTCAGATTTGTTACGGTCAATAAGTATTCTGATTCTTTTGATGGTGTTATAATTTTCTCTATTTTATAGTCTATGTCTTTACCTTTTTGGGCTTTTGATCCAATTATTTTAAAAGGATATTTTTTTTCAGGAATTAACTTAATTGATTGCTTTATATGTTCTCCAATATAACCCCTGAGAATTACTTTGTTAGGTGTAATAGTTACAAATTTATCAACTTTGCCCTGGATAACAAAATTTAATTTTGGATGTTTTTTGTCATTAGTATGGACAACTATGTTTTTCTTGAGTTTTTTTCCACCATATCCATTTGAATTGACTTTAATATTGAATTTTCCCTCTCCGCCCGGAGGGATGAGTCTCGGGAAAGAGACTGCTGTACACCCTCAGCCGGTTTTGACTTTTTCAATATTTAGAGGAGCTGTTCCTTTGTTTTGAATAATAAATCGATGGTCTATTTCAGCACCTTCAACAACAGGGGCAAACTCATAATTATCTGCAGGCAGATAGGCACAAGCATATGTATTAACATCCTCTTCTGCTTTTATAGATGCATTTAAATTTAAAATAAGAAAAAATAAGAGAAAAAAGAAAAACAGGTTTTTAATTTTCATTTTTAAAGCTCCTTTTACAGAAATTTCTAAACTCATTTTTATGTAACATTAACTATCTGCGCGTGAGCTTCAGGTATGATCGAATTTAAAACAGGGAACTGTTTGAACGTATTAGAGATCGTTAAGAAAGAACCTCGTAGGATCTTGTCATTGTTTATTAAGTACTTATTGAACTATTACTACTATTTTCATTCAGCGCAAGTTCTTTCTTTACGATATCTTATGCGTGAGTTTTTCATGGTTTAAATTTGATCACACCTGAAGCGAATATATTTTTAACAAGCTATACGAGTTTGTAAATTCCAGTTTTAATAATTTCGGGTTAACTCCACCCTTTGTATCTCCGAGGTATTGGTATCAACAAAACAGAATCCTGGATAGCCGTCTTTTCCCATAATTTCACCTGGATTTAAGAGTATGGTCTGGCCGATTTTCTTTATATGGTGCTTATGAGAATGACCATAACAGACCAACTGGTATTTATTGGTTGATGCAAGTCCTTGTCCTACTATATCCTGATGTGTAAATCCAACATTAAATCCATTAATATTAATATCGCCGATGAGGCCGTAAAGCTTGATATTTGTAAAAATAGTTAGAGAAAATTTTGTTAGAAGGTATTGTTCTCCGTCATTGTTCCCAAAAACTCCGTGAACAGGGATATCTGCTTCATTGAGTTCTTTTAGCATAAATGGGGCAACAAAATCTCCACAGTGAATAATCATGCCGGCATTTTTTTCTTTAATAATTGCCAGAGCTTTACGCAAATTCCATATGTTGTCATGGCTGTCACTCATTACTGCAATAATCATAATTACCTCTGTTATAGACTTTCAGATAATTAATTTCACTGCGTTATCAGTCGTCGACGTATAACTAATACGCCTTCCTCCTTCTGGCCTTGTGAAATTAATTATCTAAAAATCTATAGACCTCTGCTTTTACATCATAAAAAATGGATCCATATCAACAACAACTTTAACTTTTTG
>QMMZ01000028.1 GCA_003647525.1 Deltaproteobacteria bacterium
CCATTGATTACTATTTCATAACCAGAAGGAATTTTTACACTTTCCCCAACATATTTTACATCCATACCAAGGACTATGCACTGGCTTCCAAAAATTTCAGCTCCTTTAGATATAATTTCATGGTTTTTAACTGCCGCTGAATTAACGCTTACCTTTTCAGCCCCGGCCAACAGTACATTTCTCATGTCATCTACGTCACGTATCCCTCCGCCCACTGAGAAAGGTATAAATATTGTTTCAGCCACACGTCTTACCACATCAATCATGATATTTCTTTTTTCGTGAGATGCGGTAATATCGTAAAAAACAATCTCGTCTGCACCGGCTTCATAGTAGAAAGATGCCATTTCAACGGGATTTCCAATATCCACATTATTTTTAAAACGTATGCCTTTTGTTGTCCTTCCTTCACGAACGTCAAGGCATGGGATTATGCGCTTACTTAACATATTTTATTCCCACATGCAGAAATTCTTCAGTAAAGACAGCCCTGGTCTCCCGCTTTTTTCAGGATGGAACTGGGTGGCAATTATGTTATCGAATCCAATAACTGATGCAAAAGAAATTCCGTAATCTGTTGTAGCCAGAATATGTTTTGAATCGGTCGGATACGGATAGTATCCATGAACAAAGTAGAATTCATTATCCTCATGCAAATCCGAAAGAACCGGATGTTTTTTAATGTTTTCCAAGCTGTTCCAACCCATGTGAGGAATTTTTAACCGGCTGCCATCTTTGGATTTAATATCCGGAGAAAATGCCTTAACAAATCCATCTATTATCTTAAGACAAAGTGTTTCATTTTCTTCGCTATATTCCATGATTATCTGAGTGCCGAGACATATTCCAAGTATTGGTTTGCCGTCAATAACCGCCTGTTTTATAACTGAATCCAGTCCAAGACGTTTCAAGCTATCCATAGCAGCCCCAGCCGCGCCGACTCCAGGGAATATTATCCGCTCCGAACTGTCTATTATTTTAATGTTATTTGTAACAATGCACTTAAAACCTAAATATGAAACAGCCCGTTCCACACTTGCAAGGTTGCCTGCATCATAGTCTATAATAGCAATCATATTAATGGACACTCGCTCCCATTATATTGTTACCCTTTTCTTTTGGCTTCTTCCCATAATTCATTCATTTCACCCTGAGAAACAGATTCTATTTTTCTCCCGCTTTTTTAATATAACTTTCTCAATATATTTAAAACGATTTTCAAATTTTTTAATGGAATCTGTCAGAGCATTTTCAGGATGAATGCGCGCAAATCTGGCTACATTTACAAGGCTAAATATAACGTCTCCAATTTCTATTGCCAAGCTTTCTTGATTTTTACTTGGTTCATTTCGGACAGGCATTAATTAGGGAGGGTAGTTAGCTTTTCTTCCAGTCCTTTTTTAATTCCTCAATTTTAGATACAAATTGATGTTTCATGTCTTTAGGAATTACTTTAGCCATCTTTTCAGAAATAACTGAAACATGAGGAGAAAGCATAGAGTCTTTGACCATCGGTGCACCCTTTGGAAGGAAGGTGGTAAGGGCTATCAGCAAAATAGAAGTGATTAATGTTGCCTTAATTATTCCAAATCCAGCTCCGCATATACGATCAATCCAGCCTAAAAAAGAAATATTTAGAATATACTTGATTACCACTCCAACAATACTAATAATAAAGAAAACTCCGCAAAAAACAATCAAAAAGCTAATTATATAAAGGTACGATTTGTCTAAAATCCATCCCGATAATGGTTTTGCAAAGTCCATGTAATAGGTATAAGCTGCATAAAATCCTCCTAAAACACCAATTATCGAAGACACTTCCTTGATAAACCCTCTAAAAAAACCCCTTATCAGGCAAAATCCAAAAATGATTACAATCAGAATATCAAACGGATTCATCGCGTCCCTTTAAACCAAGCTCTTAATTGACACTAATAAAAAAACATTTAAAAATTATAAATGTGTATTAAACTTAAATTAACAAAGCGGATTTTATGAGTCAAGGTGTTTTTATTTGAAGACGTTAGCCACAAGATGCAGTTTGCATTATCTAAAAAAGTTATGATATATTATAAACACTATGGATGAAAACTCAATCGATAAGAAGGTAAAACTGACTTTCTCAGATATAGATCTGACAAAACAGCTTTTCGGCGAACATAACGGTAATCTTCAAAAAATTGCAGAAGCAATAGGCATTACGATCCACGCAAGAGGCAGCACTGTTATTATTCAGGGCGACAGCATTGCAACAAACCTGGCCAAAAATATACTAAATCAGCTTTACGGCCTTTTAAAGGAAAAACTTCCTGTTTATCCCAGCGATATTGATTATGCGGTAAGGGCTCTTTGTTCTGATGATAATATCAAGCTTAAAGATATCTTTCTGGATAAAGTGTTCATTAGATCAAAAAAACTCTTTATTACACCCAAAAATCCTGCGCAAAAAGAATATATTGATGCTATCCGCAATTATGATATGATTTTTGGAATAGGACCTGCGGGAACAGGCAAAACATATTTGGCTATGGCTATGGCTGTCTCAGCTCTTTCAAAAAAACTGATAAACCGGATAATTCTTACGAGGCCGGCAGTTGAAGCAGGTGAGACTCTGGGGTTTTTGCCCGGTGACCTGGCGGAAAAGATTGATCCGTATCTAAGACCTCTTTATGATGCGCTTCACGATATGATGCGCTTTGAAAAGGTTTCCAATCTTATGCATCAAGGAGTTATAGAAGTGGCGCCCCTTGCTTTTATGCGTGGTAGAACCTTAAATGATGCTTTTATTATTTTAGATGAGGCGCAAAATACAACGCCTGAACAGATGAAGATGTTTTTGACCCGAATAGGTTTTAATTCTAAGACTGTAATAACCGGCGATATCACCCAGACAGACTTGCCGGTTAATAAATCTTCCGGACTTATAGAGACAAAAAATATTTTGCAGGGAATAGATGGAATAAAGTTTGTTTTTTTCTCAAAAACAGATGTGGTTAGGCATAAATTAGTTCAGAAAATTATCAATGCGTATGAAGAGCTGGAAGCAAGTAAAAAATAACACAATAAATCCCTTATGAACATAGAAAAAAATAATAAAGCAATTAGAAATTTTTTTGCCTCAAGCAACTCTATTAGATGGTTCATTCTAATAGGTTTTACCATAATATTTACCATTACTCTTTATCCAACTCTTATAATAACAAAACATTCCTACAAGTTAGGAGATGTTGCCGAAAGAGATATTAAAGCACCAAAAGATTTTCTTATTGAAGATGAAGAATCCACAAAGGAAAACCGTAAAAAGGCTGCCGAAAAGGTTTTACCTGTTTACGATATTGATGCGTCTCTTAGCGTAAAACTTAGCCAAAATGTAAAACAAGCTTTTGCTGAAATGGCCGATATTTTCGAAGTATACAAAAAAAATCAAGGCAAAGCTTTATCAAATGAAAAACTCTGGCAGCTCAAAAAGAGCTTTGAGGAAAAAGTCGGCATCACGGTAAGCGATGATGCATATAAAATTCTTATAAAAGAAAAGTTTTCAAGCAATATCGCGGATTTTATTTCCAAAATTCTAACAGAGATAATAAATAATGGAGTTGTCATTAACAAAGATATTCTTCTTAAAGAATCAGACAAAGCGATAATAATAAGGGATGTTGAAACAAAGACTGAAAAAGTCGTTTATGATCTTAAGGCATTATATGGTCATAACCAGGCAAAAACAATGGTAAGAATTATTGGTCAGCCCCTGCTCAAAGACATGAACTACAATTTGGTCAACGTTATTGTAGATTTTGTTCAAAAGCTCATCCAGCCAAATATAACTCTAAACACAAATGAAATCGAAGAACGAAAAAAAAGAGTTGCAGCAGAAATCAAGCCGGTTCTTTACAAAATAAAAACAGGAGAAATGCTCCTCCGCGAAGGAGAAATAATTACCAAAGTTCAGCTTTTAAAGCTCAAAAATCTGCAGGCGCAAACAAAAAAAGAACGTATTCTGGCAATAAGTATTGGAGCCGCTATGATAATGCTGTGCCTGCTTGTCATCAGCTACATTCTTCACATTAATCATAATAGCCGGTTTGCACGTAATCGTAATAAAAACCTTATGCTTATGGCCTGTATGCTTATAATTATTTTATTGCTTGCCAGAGTATCTGCACCATTATCTGAAGCACTGACCCAAAACTCAACTTTTGGAATTTCTCCTTCATCAATTATTTTCGGTATTCCTATTGCCTCTGGCACTATGATCATATGCTTGTTTCTTGGTCTTGATATAGCAATACCCTTTGCCTTGCTGACCGCTGCATGTACAGCAGTAATTTTTCAAAACAGATTTGAAATTTTTATCTATTTCTTGCTTAACAGCGCAATGGCAGCTTACTGGTTGCAGAATTGCAGGGAACGCAAAGTATTTATTAAGGCTGGATTAAAGATAGGATTACTAAATGTGGTGCTTTCAACTGCAATTGCTGTTTATATTTCAGGCTTTTTGGGCTTCAAAATATTAGAAGTCTGGGCTTTTGCCTTTATGGGTGGTATAGTAGCCGGAATCATTACAACGGGCATTGTCCCTATTGTAGAAATAGCATTTGGTTATACAACAGATATTACACTTCTTGAACTTGCAAATCTCGAAAGGTCGATTCTGCGCCGACTAATGATAGAGGCTCCCGGCACCTATCACCATTCTGTTATTGTGGGCAACATGGTTGAAGCTGCAGCGACTGAAATTGGTGCAAACCCATTACTTGCTAAAGCTTGCGGCTATTATCACGATATCGGCAAGATAAAGAAGCCCTTGTATTTTATCGAAAACCAGAAAAACGGGAAAAACAAACACAACAAACTTGCTCCTTCCATGTCAAAACATATACTGGTTGCTCATGTAAAAGAAGGTGTTGAGATGGCAAAACAAAATAAACTTGGCCAAGACATAATCGACACGATAAGGCAACACCATGGTACAAGCCTGATCAGCTTCTTTTACGAAAAAGCAAAGAAACAAAAGGGCGAGGATAATATAGAGATAGACAACTTCAGATATCCCGGTCCAAAACCCCAGACCAAGGAAGCAGGGCTTGTCATGCTTGCAGATGTTGTTGAAGCTGCCTCAAGAGCTCTTGATAATCCCACGCCATCAAGGATTCAAGGCCTTGTGCAAAACCTTATAAACAAAATTTTTTCTGATGGGCAGATTGATGACTGTGAATTAACATTAAAGGATTTGCATAAAATAGCTAAAACCTTTAATAGAATATTAAGCGGAATACATCACCACCGCATAGATTATCCTGAAAAATCCTCTTCTATAAATGGAAAGGCCAAAGATGAAAGTCCTGATAGACAACAGGCAAAACAATCACAAAATTTCTCCGGAAATGATACGGAAAAAGGCTCAGGCCATCTTAAACGCCTTGGACTGTGCTGAAGGAGAACTTTCCGTTCTGATCGTTAATGATCCCATAATAGAGGCTCTAAACAAACAATATTTCAATCGATATGGCCCTACTAATGTTATAGCCTTCCCCATGCGGGAGGGCAAATTTGCAAACATCTCGCCTCAATTGTTGGGCGATGTGGTTATATCTGTTGAAACCGCTTATCAAGAAGGAGTGAATGCGGGAATCGGTATGGAAAAACGTTTTATACAGCTTTTGATTCACGGAATTCTTCACCTGTTTGGCTATGATCATGAAACAACAGAGCAAGAAGCTCTTAAGATGGAAAAAAAAAGTGAAGAACTTATGAAATTAATAGAAACAATATAATAGTTTACGGTTCACGGTTGATCAAAACATAAAACCGTTAACTGTAAACCGACAACCGAATATATGGAGGGTTCAATAATGGCAGGATTAGCTGTAAATGTTGATCACGTTGCTACTTTAAGAGAAGCCAGGAAAGTCAGGTACCCGGAACCTGTGGCAGCGGCTGTGCTGGCTGAACTGGCCGGAGCTGATGGAATTGTTGTTCATTTGAGGAAAGACAGTCGCCACATACAGGATCGGGATGTCAGGATTTTGCGAAAAGTTGTTCAGACCAAACTTATCCTGGAAATGGCCTCAACTTCTGAAATGGTTGGAATAGCTCTTGATATAAAGCCCGATCTTGTAACGCTCGTACCTGAAAAGAAGGAAGAGCTTACAACCGAAGGTGGACTGGATCTCTTTGTCCACAAAAACTTAGTTGCTGAAACCGTTGGCTCACTCCAGGACAATGGTATTCCTGTAAGTATTTTCATAGATCCGGCACCTGAACAAATCAAACTCGCTCATAAGATAAATGCTTCAACTGTTGAAATTCATACAGGAACTTTTTGTGATGCAACAATACCCCAAAAAAGGGATCAAGCTTTTGACAAAATTGTTGATGCTGTTAAACTAGCCCACAAACTGAAACTAAAGATAAATGCCGGTCATGGGATATGTTACAATACCATAAAGGCTTTCAAGGGCCTGCATGAAATTGATGAATTCAGTATAGGCCACAGCATAATCTCAAGAGCTGTGCTTGTTGGAATGGAAAGAGCTGTCAAAGAAATGTCGGCGCTTATTAAAGAGCTATAACCTATGGAGCACAACATGTATCTTGTAACTGCTGGTGAAATGCAGGAAATGGATAGACAGACCATTGAATCATATGGTCTTCCCGGCAGAGTTCTTATGGAAAATGCCGGCCTGGGTGCAACACGAATAATATTAAAACAATTTAAAGGTCTTATTAACAAAAAGGTCGGCATTGTAGCCGGACGCGGGAATAACGGCGGAGACGGTTTTGTAATTGCTCGATATCTTTCTCAAAAAGGCGCAAGCGTGACCGTATATATTCTTGCCGAAAAATCTATAGTTAAAGGTGATGCTGCTGAAAACTTAAACATTTTAGCCCCGCTCAACATTCCAGTAATAGAAATGCCGGATCAAAAATCTTTTTCTAATCAAAAAACTTCTATGCTTCATCAGGATATATGGATTGATGCCATATTAGGGACCGGATTAAAATCGGAAGTCAAAGGATATTTCCGAAAAATTATCGAGTTTATTAACAGCATGGAGAAACCTGTTTTTGCAGTAGATATACCCTCCGGGCTTAATGCAGACACAGGGCGGCCTTGGGGCACCTGTATCCAGGCACATACAACAGCGACCTTTGCATTTGCCAAAACAGGTCATTTAATCTTTCCCGGAGCAACTTATACCGGAAATCTCGAAATAGTAGATATTGGCATACCTAACTATATTGTTAAAAATGTGGGGCCCAGACAATTCCTTCTTACATCTGAGATGGTCAGGGCTGCGCTGCAAAAAAGACCACCTGAAGCCCATAAAGGCAATGCTGGCCATCTCTTGATTATTGCAGGTTCGACCGGCAAAACCGGCGCAGCAGCTATGACGGCAATATCGGCAATGCGTTCGGGCGCAGGACTTGTAACTCTCGGGATACCAAAAAGTTTAAACCCTGTTTTAGAGAGCCAGGTTCTTGAGGTAATGACGAGCCCTCTTCCAGAAGCCAAAGGCGGCATACTTGATGAATCGGCATTTAACGAAATTATGGATCTGATTGCCGGCAAAAAGTGCCTTGCTGTTGGTCCGGGACTTGGAACTGCTTCCGGCACTAAAAATGTTGTTATTCGGATTATTCAGGAATGCAGTCTGCCGATTGTAATTGATGCGGACGGTTTAAATAACCTTATTGACAATATCCATATACTAAAAAATTTGAAGCGTCCGGTTATATTGACCCCGCATCCTGGGGAAATGTCAAAACTGATAGGCAGGCCTGTGAGCTTTATTCAGAATGATCGGATAAATTGTGCCAGGAATTTTGCTAAAAAATTTAAGGTTCATGTTGTTCTTAAAGGAGCGAGAACTGTAATTGCCCATCCTGATGGAAAAGCCTTAATCAACCCCACCGGCAATCCAGGGATGGCTTCCGCCGGCATGGGGGATGTGCTAACCGGAATTATTGCAGGCTTTATTGCACAGGGTTATTCTCCTGAATCAGCCACTCATGCGGGCGTCTATTTACACGGAGCTGCCGCTGATATGCTGCAAAAAAATATAGCTCCATTTGGTTTTCTGGCATCGGAAGTTATGAACGCCATACCAGGGCAGATACAACATTTAATTAATGCTAAAAATAATAACCAATTCTCTTGATGAAACCCGGGCTCTTGGGGAAAAAACAGGAAAACACCTTGAGCCCGGAACTGTTTTGGCATTAACCGGCGACCTTGGAAGCGGAAAAACTACATTTGTTCAAGGTTTAGCTAAAGGTCTTGATGTCCCGGATAATTATTACATAACAAGCCCAACCTACACTTTGATAAACGAATATCCCGGGCGATATCATTTATTTCATGTTGATCTTTATCGCATAGAAAATTATGCTGATTTTGATGATATCGGCCTTTACGAAATACTCAGCAGTGACGGAATTGTAGCTATCGAATGGGCAGATAAACTTCCGAAAAATCTTCTTCCAGAATATTTGGCAATTCATATAGATATATTGAATGATGAATCACGAAAAATCAGTATAGTTACGCATGGACTTAGAGGGAAAAATCTGATAGGGAGAAAACATGGGATTAATTGTTCAAAAATATGGGGGCACTTCTGTAGCTGATCTCGATCGAATACACAATGTAGCTAAACGAGTTGCAAAAACCTTTGACAAGGGAAATGATGTAGTTGTAGTCCTTTCGGCCATGTCTGGCGTTACAGACGGTCTTCTCGATATGGCTGGCCGGATTACCGACTCTCCCGAAAAGCGTGAACTTGATGTTCTGCTTGCCACAGGAGAGCAGACAACTGCAGCCCTTCTTGCCATGACATTAAAATCGATAAACTACCCTGCAGAATCATTGCTGGGATATCAGGCAGAAGTTTTAACAAATCGCGATTTTGGTAATGCACGTATAATTGACATAGGAGCCGGCCGTATTAAAGAGCTTGTTGAAAAAAACACCATAGTAGTTGTTGCCGGATTCCAAGGCTGCGACCCTGATGGAAATATCACGACTCTTGGGCGAGGAGGCTCAGACACATCTGCTGTAGCAATAGCCACAGCAATAAAGGCTGATCTATGTGAAATTTATACTGATGTTGACGGAATTTACACTGCAGATCCAAATATTTGTGAGAAAGCAAGAAAGCTTGATAAAATATCCTATGACGAAACACTGGAGATGTCGAGCCTTGGAGCTAAGGTCCTGCAGATTCGTTCGGTTGAATTTGCAAAAAAATATAATGTCCCAGTTCATGTTAGATCATCTTTCAGTGAGGGGGAGGGAACTATGGTTGTTAATGAAGACTCTGAGATGGAACATCTTGTAGTATCAGGCATAACCTGTAATAAAGATGAAGCACGTATAACCCTGAAAAAAGTTCCCGATCAGCCGGGTATCGCAGCAAAAATTTTTTCTCCCCTTGCAGAGTCAGGCATTCTTGTTGACATGATAATTCAAAATACCAGAGCAGGAGGTCTGACCGATCTTACCTTCACGGTTGCAAAAACTGATTACAATAGAGCGCTGGAAACATCAAAAAAAGTAGCTGAAAAAATTAAAGCAGAAGAGGTATTGTCAGCCGAAAATATCGCAAAGATATCTGTTACCGGCGTTGGCATGAAGAGTCACTCCGGAGTTGCAGCAAAAATGTTCTCTACTCTTGCCCGTGAGAATATTAATATCAGATTGATAAGTACTTCAGAAATCAGGATATCCTGTGTAGTTGAAGAAAAGTACGCGGAACTGGCGGTTCGTGTCCTTCACTCAGCTTTTGGATTGGATAAAGAATGATAGTAAGCGTTCAAGTTTCAAGCCGTGAACGGTTACGAATAATATATCTTATGTGCAAGAAACTCTAAATAACGGCCTTGATCTCCTCTGTAATATGAATGGCTGCTTCTTTAGGATTTTTTGCATCTCTTATGGGCCTGCCGATTATCAAATAATCTGATCCATTTTCAATTGCCTGGGCCGGAGTAGTTATGCGCTGCTGATCATTTTTGTTCATACCTTCCCAAAGTGGTCGTATGCCTGGCGTTAATGCAACAAAATCTTTACCAAAATTTTCTTTTATCATTTTTACTTCAAGACCTGAGCACACGATTCCGGTACATCCCGCATCCTTAGCCATTTTTGCTCTATTCATTACAAGCCGTGATATATCTGAAGAAAATTCAGAACGAAATCCAGCAGCATCAATATCTTCTCCTGATACGCTTGTTAACACCGTAACACCAACTACGCCTATTTTCCCTGCACTTCCGGCAACAGCAGCTTCAAGCATTTCTTTATTTTCTCCACAATGAACAGTTGCAAAATCAACACCCAAATCAGCCATGCTTGCCATAGCACGTGAAACAGTCGCAGGAATATCATGGAGTTTAAGATCCAAAAAGATTTTAGTTTTTCCTGAAGTCTTTATAATCTTAATAACTTCAGGCCCGGAGCTTATAAAGAGCTCAAGCCCTACCTTGAACATACCAACATATTCTGAAAGAAGTACAATATATTGCTTTGCTTCCTTTAAAGATGGTACATCCAGAGAAAAAACAATATAATCTTTTGCTGCTTTCATAAAATCAGCTCCTGAAACCTTTTTCTTTTATAACATATTGTAATAATATAGTTTAAATGACAGTTCATCTAATTGTCATTTTGAAAATAAAATGATATATCGGCTAATAAAGTCGGCTGGTTTTCTTTGAAAATTTGGTAGTCCCTACAAAACAGCGCAGGTTTATAATTTCAAGAGCTTAGCGCACCTTCGGTGCGAACATAAGTGCCTAAAGTGAGCTAAAGTATATTAAAGTGCCTAAAGTTAAGGTATTCTGCCATTTTATATAAAGATTTATTGAGTCATTAATGCATAAAA
>QMMZ01000029.1 GCA_003647525.1 Deltaproteobacteria bacterium
ATGCGGGATGGATTGGCGCATCAAAATGTGAAGTTATTTTTGAGCGAGCCCTTAGTCGGTGATGGAATTAGTATAATTAGTCAAGGGCGTCCCCAAGATGCCCCAAGATGCCCCTTGACAAAATGTATATATCACAGATATCTGTTCTTAATGGATGAGATCGATATTTTTTGTGAATGTTTAGGTTTTGAGGTCTCCCGCCCTTTCATAAGGGGGCCGAGCGGGATTTCCTCATACAGAATTTCCACAAACGGGTTGACCGCACATGTCCAAATTTTTGAGAATACGAATTATGAAAGACAATAATAGTAAAAAAATATTCTGGACTTCATTACCTAGAATATTGACTGGAGTTGCTGGCTTAATAACGGCAATAGTAACATTATTAGTTTATCTAACTGATGGTAATAATTCAAGTAATAACAAATCATCCCCGATAAAGGACACGAGTAATATAACAGCAATAAATACTTCCAAATATATTGGCAACAATCTATGGGATTGGAAAGTTTTCATCGAGGCGACTCCTGAGACGCTTTCACAGATTGAATATGTTGAATATGAACTACATCCCACGTTTCCAGAGCCCATAAGAAGAATCCATACAAGATATAATAAATTTGCACTTAGCGCCAGGGGATGGGGAACTTATGAAATTAAGATTCAAGTACATTTTTATGATGGCACAGAAAAATATTTAACTCATATGTTGGTGTTTAACTAGTTAGGCACAAAGTAGACATTTCTTGCACTCCATATTTGGGAAGATTAAATTATAACTTCTTGAAATAGCAATATATTTTGAAATTATAAGAAGAATTATAGCCCAACGAATCTCCATAATGCTTACAGTGATATCAGATAGTTACAGAGTTAAAATATAACTTTCCGAAAAAAAACAAAGTACATATTCTGGTTAGAATAACCAAGTGGATATTCTAATTATCTTATTATAATAAATAAGGAGAGAAATTATGAGAAAATTTTTTTTCCTAATGGTAGTTTTGGGCTTTTCAATATTGCTGCCATGTACAGTTGTGGCAAATTTCCAAAAGACAAAGATCGCTGTTTTGGACTTCCAACTTCAGGGAAAGGGATATGAGACTTCTGATATGGGTAAAATTGTTGCGGAATGGTTTATTACTTCGTTTGTTAATGAAGGTCGATTTGATGTAATAGAGCGTGGATTGTTAACAAAGATCTTAAAAGAACAGAATCTCATTATGACTGGAACTGTAGATTCAGACATAGCCACACAACTGGGCAAGCTGCTTGGAGTAAAAGTAATAATTTCAGGGTCTGTAATGAGGTTTCAGGATATTATTGAAATCAATGCCAGGATTATAGATGTGGAAAGTGCTTCAATAATAAGCGCCGAAAGTATTAAGGGTAGTAGTACAACAGAAGTTAGGAAACTAGTAAAACAGATGTCTGAAAAAATAATTAAGAACTTTCCCCTTGAAGGCTACATTGTTTATGTAGGCGTAAATTCTATTACAATAGATCTTGGCAAAGTTGTAGGAGTAAAACCTGGAATGCAGTTTATTGTTTTTAAAGAGGGCGACGTCATAAGACATCCTAAAACAGGGCAAATATTAGATGTAGAAAAGATAAAAACAGGTATTATAAAAATAATAAGTGTTAATGAAAAAATAGCAAAAGCTAATATAATAAAAGAAAAATTTCCTGGTTCTATAGAATATGGTCAAAGAGTAAAGAGTTTTGCTGAAGATTTAACGCCTATAATGACACAGCTCTCAGTAGATAGCAAATCCCAAGGTGTAAAACAGGCCATGGAGATTAAGCCCAAAAGAGAGCATCTCGTAATTACAAATCATAGTCCTCAGAAAAAGAAGAAGTCTCCATATATCAGTCCTCAGAAAAAGAAGAAGTCTCTATATATCACTAAATATATCAAGGTGCTAAGATCAAATGATTCTACTCAGAAAGTAAGAGCTGCAAAAGAAATTTTCAAATCATATTCACATGACCCGCAACTTCTATGTGTTGTTAATGAGGAGCTTTTGAGAGGATACCAAATCAATGTAAGAGATAGGCAGCATATTGATGCAATGGCATGGCTATGTAAAATATTAGGCGCTTCTGGGCAGACTAAGTATAAAGCAACACTTAAAAGAGTCGCTCAAGAAGCACCCAGTAGAAAATTAAAAAAATATGCCAGGAAAAGCCTATCCAAACTTTAAAAACAGATCATTTTCAAACGGTTCCATAAAAACGTAAATAGAGAAGAACTCCATGGTTCTGTCTGTTTTCTTAAATACATGGACATTATTAACACATACCCTGCCGCTTGATTTAGGTTTTAATTACTGTCAAAAAATCTAAGTTGTACTTTTTGGGGAAGGATTTTTTTGTGATAGAGCTTTTCAAAGAAACTTGTTAGCCCTTTCAATTGCAGTGGATCAAGATTGTAGTTCAACAGCTCGTAGTATTTTTTGCAGATGTCTATATCTATTCCAAGAATTTCTGAAGCTTTTTTGGCAATATCTTCCAGATTTTTCTTTCCTTGTTCCTTTGAGATATCAAATAGTTTTATTATTGATGATACGAGCTCCGGTTTTTTATCTGCAAATGATTTTCGTACTGCCCATAATGCAAAAACAAATGGCAGGTCTGTTAATTCCAGCCACATCCGGCCAAGATCATAAATATGATCGAAATGAACTTGCCATTTTTCTTTTAAAGCCTTGTCGCCGATAATAAGTGCTGCGGCCGCAGATTTTTTAATTTCATCCGGGCATTGAATCGGCATAGTCTCGAATACTGGCTTTACTTTTTTTGTTGAAAAAAGAAGTTTTAACAGCTCTGCGGCCGCCGCAGAGCTGTCTGTAATGATTACTTTGTTGTCAGTCAGCTTTTCGAAGGGCTTTTTGCTTACAAGAATGACACTCATAACTCTTCCATGACAGGCTATTGACAGGTCAGGAAGAAGCAGCCATTCACCTTGGTTCTTTGCATAAGCAACAGATGAGACAGGGCTTATATTAAGCTCATTTTTTACCATCATATTATTCAAAATTGAAGGCGGTGCGCTTACTATATTCAGCCAGTCAGGTTTTAAACCATTATCTAAGCCATAGTATACCGGGGCTACGTTCATGTAGCTTATGCGACCCAAATTGACAGGGGGAATGGCTATGTTATTTTTAAATTGATGTTGCATTTATTGTAAGACAGTTTTGCAAGACCCTTAGAAATCCGCATTTACAATAGCCTGCAGAAGTCCTGATTTGCTCGATACATCAACCGGCACATAAACAAAAGCAGCGCGCTTTCCTGGAGTTAAAGAGCCAAACATTTCACCAAACCCTAAAGAGCTTGCGCCGTTAAGTGTTGCCATTGCAAGGATTTCAGCCGGTGGTATAGAGGGAAAAGATTTTGATACAAAAGCCATCTCATCGAATATACTTAATGACTCAGTACTGGCCAGGCTGTCTGTACCAAGACAGGGCTTTATTCCGGCCTTAAGCATACCTGTAAGATCCGGCATCATGTTATGAAGATTGAAGTTGCTTCTTAAACAAAGACATACACGGACATTGTGCCGCAAAAGTATTTCAAAATCCTTTTCGTCCGCATGGATAAGATGTACAACTATAGTGTTTTCGTCAAGAACTCCAAGATCTTCAAGATATCTGACCGGGGTTTCAACCGGCAAATTCCAGCCTGAAAAATCAATTCCCCTTTCCGTCATAAAATCTGCCCAAATGCCTTTTCCGGTTGTCAGGAAAAAGATTTCATCTTTCGACTCCGCCAGGTGAATGGAAAAGGGAATATTTTCTTTACGTGTAATATTTTTTAAATCTGCAAGAAGTTCAGGGGACAGGGTGTGTGGTGCATGGCCTGCAATTGATTTTATTAATAATTTATTTATGTTACATGTTATTTCTTCAGGTAAGACATTACCAAGAAATTCTCTAAACCATACACCCCTGAGGCTGGAATTTGATACTATTTCCCATGTCAGGCCCAGAGTTGAAATTTCGCCGATAACTCCGCATCCGGATTCAATAAGCTCTTTGACACCATTTATTGCACCGGTTCTAAGATTTTCTGTGCCGGCTGAATTGCGCAAATTAATTAAATTTTCAACCCAGTTCCTGAATCCTTTTTCAGGTAACACTTTGTCCTTTAAAGCACAAAGTTCAAGATGAGTATGCGCGTTTACCAGAACCGGCAAAAGCGCCCCATGGCCATGATCAACAATATGTCCGCTGCATGAACCTTTGCCTGTTTCCTTGATTAACCCTGATTTATCAACCCTGATATAACCGTCATTAATAATTGTCCACGGATCGATCACCACCCATCCGGCTTTGTGTATTACAGGAGAGTTCACGATAAATGCGGTTTAATAATGTTATAAAAGCAATCCCTTTGAGCTGCTCTGTAGCCGGCGTCCTGAATCAGGCGGATCATTTCTTCTTTTGGCAGCCTGAACTTTACTCCTGCTGCGGCTACAACATTCTCTTCTATCATTGTACTGCCAAGATCGTTTGCTCCAAAGGCAAATGCTATTTGGGCGATTTTGTCTCCCTGTGTTACCCACGAAGCCTGTATGTTCTGTATGTTATCCAGAAACAACCTGCTGACAGCAAGTACTCTAAGATATTCTACAGATGTGGTTTTCTCTATTTTTATACGAGTATTGTCTGGCTGAAATGTCCATGGGATAAATGCGGTAAAACCGCCTGTATTATCCTGTAGATTGCGAATTTTCATTAGATGTTCAATTATATGTTCCGGCTTTTCTATATGTCCGAACATCATTGTTGCAGTTGTTCTAAGTTCGCAATTGTGAGCGGTCTTCATGACTTCTAACCATTGATCAACCGTACACTTGTTTGGTGATGTTTTTTCCCTGATTTCATCCACAAGTATTTCAGCACCACCACCGGGGATGGAGCCCAGTCCTGCATCGATGAGTTTGTTTATGGTATCTTTTAGAGACAGAGAGGATTTTTCCGCTATAAAAGCTATCTCTGGTGGAGAGAATCCATGTATATGAATAGGGAAATTGTCTTTTATAAATTTTAAAAGATCAACGTAGTAATCAAGCGAAAGAGAAGGATTGAGTCCGCCCTGAAGAAGAATCTGAGTTCCTCCGAGAGATAGAGTTTCTTCGATTTTTTCTTTTAGTTCTTTTTTTGATATTACATAAGCATCAGCATGGCCCGGCGGGCAATAAAATGCGCAGAACAGGCATCCTGATATACAAACATTTGTATAATTTATATTTCGATCAACCACAAAGGTAACAACAGGTTCAGGGTTAAGATGCTGCCTTTTTTTATTTGCCAGTTCCGCCAGTGTAAGAAGTTCAGCCTCGTTGAGCAATGTAAGCGCTTCTGTAAAGTCGATACGCTCATTTGATGCTGTTTTTTCAATTGTTCTATCTAATTTATTCATATCTGGTAATTACTAAGGTTCACGTTTCACGGTTTTTTTTCATAATCGGGGCGATCACAAGGATCGCCCCTACGAAAAAATAATATAATCACAGCCCGAAAGTTCGCACCGAAGGTGCGCTAATTAAAGTCTATAAAAGGAATCACGTTCAACCGGCGTGAAACCTGCCGAAGATATAAGATGTTCCATCTGAGCACGGGTTAAACCTTTTGCTGATTTTGCTCCAGCCATATGCGTGATCTTTTCTTCAATTATTGTACCATCCAGATCATCAGCCCCAAATGAAAGAGCCACCTGTGCCAGACTTTCGCCTATCATTACCCAGTAGGCCTTTATATGGCTGAAATTATCAAGCATAAGACGCGCCAGGGCTATGTTCTTTAAATCGTCAAATGCCGTAGTGCTTGGAAGATGTGACAGCCTTGTATTTTGTGAGTGAAAAGCAAGAGGGATAAATGCTGTAAACCCTCCTGTTTTATCCTGAAGTTCTCTTAATTTTATAAGGTGATCGACGCGTTCATTAAGTGTTTCTATATGGCCATAAAGCATGGTTGCATTTGATGTTAATCCTGCATTGTGTAATGCTTCCATTATTTCAAGCCATCTGTTGCTGTCTATCTTTTTGGGGAACAGCTTTTTTCTGACTCTGTCGCTCATGACCTCGGCGCCTCCGCCCGGGATTATTTCAAGTCCGGCCTTTTTTAATTTGGCAATTGTCTCTTCTATTGATAAGCCGCCAATTTCGGCAATATAGTCTATTTCTACTGCTGTAAAAGCTTTAATAGTTGAATCAGGACGTACTTCCTTAATGGTATTAAGAAGTTCGATATAATAGTCAAACGAAAGGGAAGAATTAAGTCCTCCAACAACATGTAATTCACGAACAGGTTCTTTGATACGTTCCATAAGCCTTGATCGTACATCATCAATGGAGAGCGCAAAGGCATCTTTTTCGCCGTCATCTCTTGAAAATGCGCAGAACAGACATCGATTCCGACAAATATTTGTGAAGTTTAGATGCTGATTGTAAACATAAAAGGCTTTTTTGCCGTGAAATTTGCGGCGAACATAATCTGCCAAATGTCCTACGCCAATCAGATCATTGCTTTTATAAAGGGCAATACCATCTTCAAATCCAAGCCGTTCACCTGAAACAACCTTGTCGTTAATTTCATATAAACTTTTA
Source organism: Deltaproteobacteria bacterium (assembly GCA_003647525.1). The sequence continues at coordinate 6,617 of QMMZ01000029.1, forward strand.
TCTAAAAAAGAATATTTCATCATCATCATTCAAAAAGCATCATACTGTGAACGGTCAAAATCTGAGCTTTTTTATTATGTTTTTTTCACCACGAAGCTCACGAAGAACACAAAGAAATTTTAAAAAGCATTAATTCTAATCTTCGTGACCCCTCGTGTCCTTCGTGGTTTAATTATAATTTTTTGGTTATGACCATACGGTCATTTATATAGAAATAAATAAAAACTATAGCAAGAATTTTTTGTTATAGACTTTCAGATAAATAATTTCACTGTGTTATCAGTCGTCGACGTATAACTAATACGCCTTCCTCCTTCTGGCCTTGTGAAATTAATTATCTGAAAGTCTATAGCTATGACGTTTTGGTAAAAAGCCATAAAAAAACCCCGCCAATATGGCGGGGTTATATGAAATGTTTTATTTCATAAGATTTATGAATCTTAAAGCTTGCTTCCACAATTTGGACAGAATTTATCTTCTTTATTTATCTGGGCATTGCAGTTCTGGCAGCGTTCACGAGGCGCTGCAAGCTCAATGAGCAGTTGTCCTTTTTTGACTGGAATCATCTTTTTGTCAGCCTTGTAGTCGGCGAAGACAAGAACACGTTTTACAACTCCGTCCACCGGGGAGGTAACTCCATATTCAACCTTCATTAGCGCGAGGTTCAATATTTCTTCTCCTGCTTCAACGCTATCGCCGACTTTTTTGTGTACAAGCCAGAGGTCAGCATCAAATGGAGCACCAATGTGATAGGGGTTGTTTTCATCAGCCATCTCAACTCCACTCTTTTCTACAGCCCCTTTTTCAACCCGTATTTCCTGTACAAAAACTTCATGATCCAGTTTATAGCGAGTTCGTCTTGTGCCATTCTTGCTTACATTTCCGATGTGCATTACCTCAATGGTATGGACTTTTCCATCAGAAGTTCTGAATTCGCGTTCAACCCCTGTTTCAAGACCCTCAAACCATATATCATCCGGAAGTACGTTCGGATCGCTGAATTTCTCAAGATTTTTTATCAGTTTTAATGCATCTCCGGGATGATTGAGATAATTAACCAGCTCATTTTCATTCGGTTCTCTTCCTATGTGAGCAGCAAGTTCTTTCTTTAATTCATTAATATCAACAGATGGCAGGAAGTTAAGAGGACTTTCCTCTGTTCTGTTTGCAATAGATTCCTCGTATTTATCTCCGAAAACCGACTGATAAACCCATACCGGAGGCCATCCAAGAGGAAGCTTGCCGAATTTTCCCAAAAGAAGATTTTTCAGAGCATCGTTTGCGTTGATAAATATAATTTGGCGATCTTCTTTTGTTTTTTCGTCAAGTTCATCTTCCGGAACAGAAGTAACTTTCTTTAAAATATCTATGATCCTTTGTACTTCAGTCATTCCGCCCCGTTCATATGCATTAACAACCATTAAATATCCGTTGGTCCAGGTAATCTGAGAGCCTGGTGTAACGTCATGGTATCTGATCAGCCTTCTGTAGAGCTCAAGAACCAGCAGGATGCTGGGAAGCAGGAATGCATAGCCTTGTTTCATAGCGCCTTCCTGGCTGCTTGAAGTTGCACCACCCGGCAGTCCGTGCAGTGTTACGTCGTGATCAACTCCTAGAAATGTCGGCCTGCAGTAATTATCATAAACAGGCATAATCTGTTTTAATACAAATGCTGTTTCCCTTATTCTTTCCTTATCAAGACGAGTCTTTAAGCCGAGTTCACCTTCGATATAAGCTACAACAGGCATAACAGCCGTCTGGCCGTAAAATCTTACACTTGGGCCGTCTGCAACATCCAGGATTTTTGCTCCTGCCTGAGCCGCAGCGCCAAGAGCAGGCACTGCAAGACCGTCTGTGGCATGGCGGTGATATTGAATAATGAGGTCAGGATACTTGTCAAGTATTTCAGATACAAGACTTTTTATAAACCTTGGGGGACATACTCCTGCCATATCTTTCAGGCAGAAAATTATTTTTTTGGATGCTTCATCCTTACTGCATTCAAGAATACGCCCTGTCATTGATAGTATATCGTCAAGCACACCAAGATAATGAGGTACATCAAATCCTTTTGCCCAGCTCAGACTTATAGCTGGTTCGAAAATACGATTTTCAGCTTTTAAAGCGATTTCTGCGAATGGTACCATATTTTCGATATGGTTAAGAAAGTCAAAACAGCGTATTACATGGTAGTGCTTATTTATAAGTTCGCCTGTACGCTGCATAATTTCCCGGCACTGCGGAGCATAGCCAAGGATGTTTGTTGAGCGTATCAAAATAAGCTTCTGTGTATTTGGTGCAAAACGATTCCAGTCTTCAGCTTCTTCCCAGGGATCTGTCATACACCCAAGCATTCCCACATGATAATGGGCACCACCCCCATTTTCAATCGATACATATCCGCATCTGTCAATAAGCGGGCCTATCAAACGGTCTGAAAAGAGCCGGAATCGATTTCCGGTTTCCGACTGTGTGATATCTCTGGGAGTCGTATTGCAGAACTCAACGTATTTTGAGTTTCGAAGTGTATCAAGGACTTTATCTCTATGACCGTTTGGATCAAAAGGTGGAGAATATGAACGGTCATTAGCAGCTTTTTTTGAAACAGAAGAAACATCAACCGCCATTGGACCGACTATGGTATCGCCGTATTTTCTGTATTTTCCAAGGCCTAAATAAGGATTATATCCTTTTGCTGTAATTTCAGCCATTAGATATGAAAGCCTTATCTCTTCAGGTACAGCTTCCCTGTAAACCATGAGTTCAGGAGTATTATCGATAAATTTAGTATCAACTTCACCATCAATGAAATTGGGATGAGAGATAACTTTTTTGTGAAAAGGAATTGTTGTTTTTAAACCATCTATAAAGTATTCGGAAAGAGCTCTTTTCATGATTGACAGAGTTTTTTCCCATGTTGCACCATGTGTCATGAGAAGACTTCCAAGAGAATCATAAACTTTTGGGAATTCATATCCGCTGAAAATACATGAATCAAGCCTTACTCCCTCGCCGCCTGGAGAGAGATATCTTGTAATTTCACCTGCATTGGGTTGAAAATTGGCCTTTGGGTCTTCAAAATTTATACGACACTGCATTGCGAATCCCCTAGGTTTTAATCTATCCTTATTTAACCGCAATTTTTCGCCAAAGGAGACTCTTATCATTTCTTCTACCAGATCTATACCATATAGAAGTTCTGTGATGCCGTGTTCAACCTGAAGCCTGGTATTAGCTTCAATGAAATAGTAATTCAGGTTTTCATCTACCAGGAACTCAAAGGTGCCGATAGAATCATAACCAGCAGCAGATATTATTCTTAATGTTGCATTTTTTAAAGCTTTCCTTAAATCATGAGTAATTTTTTTCCACGGTGAAGGGGTTATTTCAAGCAACTTCTGGTTTTTTCTCTGTGCAGAGCAGTCACGCTCGTCAAGCACCACCGAATTGCCGAAGGGGTCGCATATGGCTTGTATTTCCAAATGCCTGACAGAAGTTAGAAACTTTTCAATATATAAATTAGGATTGCCGAAACTGACCTCTGAAATAGCTGAAGCCTTTTCAAAGTTGTGTTCAAGTTCCGTCTGAGAATTAATTATTACAATACCTCTGCCGCCGCCACCTCCTTCACTTTTTATCATGACCGGATAGCCGATTTCTTTGGCTATATTTTTTGCTTCATCAAGAGTTACCGCATCATCTGAGCCGGGAATAACAGAGACATCAACTGACTTTGCAATTTCACGTGCCTTAACCTTGTTCCCCAGTTGTTTCATAGGGTCTTCGGAGGGACCAATAAAAATAATTCCATTGTCTTTGCAAAGAGAGGGAAATCGGTTATTTTCTGCCGCAAAACCCCAACCCGGATGAAGAGCCTTTATATTGTGCTGTTTTGCAAGACGTACGATTTCTTTTATATCCAGATATCCACCTTCGGTTCGAATAGTGTATGCCTTATCTGCTTTGGTAACATGCGGGGCTGTCTTATCTTCCTCTGTAGCGAAGGCTACAGAAATTCCCCTCATTTCCTGTATAGTTCTTCCTATACGAAGAGCAGGTATACCACGATTAGCAACTCCTATCCTCACGTTTTTAATTGGTGAATCCATTGTAAGTTATCCCCTCAATTAAGTCTTTTTGTAAAAGTTCACCACGGAACGACACGGAGTTTCACTGAAAATTGAAAACAATGAGTAAGTGTAA
>QMMZ01000030.1 GCA_003647525.1 Deltaproteobacteria bacterium
AATCCTTCTTCAAAGGATATGATTGAGGCAGGAGATACTCTGATAGCCATTGGTGCTGATAGTAATATAGCAAAGCTGGAAAGACTTTTAAATCCCTAACATTCGAACAACCGGTTCAAGCGGATGGGGGAGCCTGGCGGGCTAAAATTCTTTGTAAATTCTTGCCAAAGGATGACCGGGAGCTTTTATCTCAAGATCCAAAAAATAACCATAGGGTGTCTGAACAATAGAATAGCCCGCTTTTTCCAGCCGTTCTCGTGTCCGGTCTAATAATTTCTGAGCCTTTATTGCTTCAGCCTTTTCTTCTCCCAGATGCGTGAAAGAATGAAGAACGATATTTTCTGTTTCCCATTTGCGGGCCAGCCACTTTGAGTTTTTTACCAGCTTTGTCTCAGCAGAGCTGCCGTCTTCAACATCCCTGGGCTCTATGTGAATAAAAGCCACTACAGTATTATCGTTTTCAGCAGATTGGGCATCCTGAGCATTTTCAAGGGTTTTTATGGCCGGGGTCCAGTTAAAATTATTGCAAAACCAGAATAATACACGCATAAATAAAAAATCCTTTTAAAATTATTTTTAAAACAATATAGTTACTATTATTATAATATAAAATCACAGAAAAATTATTTCAACTTTTTTCTATTTTTAATTTGTGTTATAAAAGATTCCTCAGGAGATCTAACATGTCAAAACAAATTTCTTTTTCCAAGTATGAACAAAAAGTTCTTCCCAACTTCCGACAAAAAATCAGTCAGGCAGAATCTACCGAGGATGTAAAAAAGTTTTTTGTCTATACTGTCAAAGAGTTATTAGAAAGTATTTTTGCTGGAAAAATTGACTTTGAATATGAAGACGTAGTATTAATGCCAAGCAGAGAGCCATATTATGTTTTGAGCAAACAGCTTGTTTTTTCCAATGAATTTAAATCTGTTTGGAAGGACTCGGATTTACCTCGTTTGCTTTTCCGATTAGCGGAAACCGCGGTGCATCGATATAAGCATCTTGAAAAGGGACCGGAAAAAACCGAGGCTAAAATTAGAATATAGGTAACACTTCAGCGCTCAATTTAGGTTAAAATATTTTTTGTGGCCACCTATATCCTGAAATTATGAAATATCCGGGTGAAGCTTGGCTGGGTAAGATATCAGGGTCAAGGCTAAAGACCAGAACCTGGAGGCAATAATAGAATCCCTTTAACATCAGGCTTCTCGATATATTTCTTGAATTCCCCCAAAAAGCCCTTAGCATAGCCTGAATATTCGAGGGAATATGGTTTTAATGTATTATACCTGCAACTCACGCTCAGACGATTTTTTGTTTCAAAAACCTGATATTTTACGATTAACTTAGGTTGGCCGATTATTGGCGCAATTTAAAACGCTCTGCCTGGGCGGTGGTAAGTTTGCCTTGGTCAAGGAAAAAAGTATGGTGGGCTAATGAAGAAATCTGATATATGTAATGTGTTGTAAACATTATGGTTATTTTTCTTTGTTCATTTATCTGTTTTAGAGTATTTATAATAGCAGCCTGATTTTCCACATCTAAATTCGAACTAGGTTCGTCACACAAAAGCACTTCAGGGGAAACAGCCAGCGCTCTGGCAAGTGCTACCCGCTGAGTCTCACCGCCTGAAAGCCGGTGCGCCTGAGCCTGGATAAAATTACTCATTCCAACAAGATCAAGAGTTTCTTCAATAATAATTCCCCTCTTTTTTTGAGAAATACCCCTGATCTTTAAGCCAAATTCCACATTTTTATAAACCGTGCCTGTAAATAAAATGGGGTGCTGATCTATCATAACTACTTCCCTGCGCAAGTTTTGCAGGTAAGACTCAAAAAAACTTACCCGAGTTGAATGGTAAAAGACATCTCCAGCGGTAGGAGCCTCAAGAAAACCGAGAATATTCAAAAGAGTTGTTTTGCCGGCACCGTTTGGGCCAAGCAAAGCGTAAATTTTTCCTTTTTCAATTTCCATTAAAGGAATGTCTAAAACTGTCCTTGAACCATATTTCCTGCTTATCTTTGATAATACATAAAGCATCAGGTTCCGGTTCTCCCCTGGAAAAAATGAAAAATAAGATTAATACTAAAGCTTAATACCAGCAATATAATACCCAGAGCCACAGCCAGGATGAATTCTCCCTTATCATATTCCAATGCCATAGCAGTAGTCATGGTACGGGTAAATCCCCTGGCATTTCCTCCAAGCATCATACTTATACCCACTTCAGCGATAACTCTGCCAAATGCGGCTATCACTGCAGCAACTATCCCAAACCTGGCCTCTCTGAATATTACGCAGGCTGTCTGCCGGCGATTAGCTCCTAAAGTCATGGCGGTTTTACGGTATCTTTCATCAATTCTGCTTATAGCAGCTATTGTCAGGGTTGCTACTATGGGCAGGACTAGTATGATCTGGCCGATAACTATGGCTTTCTGAGTGTAAAGCAGATCTAAAGAACCAAGAATACTTCTTCTTGAGATAAATGAATATACAAAAAGACCTATAACCACAGTAGGAAGGGAAAGCATTGTATTTAAGCATATTATAAGAATACGCTTACCTTTAAAAGATGCGTAAGCTATTAAAAAACCCAGGGGTAGGCCCATCAGGCTTGCGAATAAAGTGGAAATACCGCTTACCTTAAGAGATACACATACAATTGAAAGCACTTCTGGGTCTAATGAAAAAATAAGAAGAATTGCGGATAAAAAGCTGTCAGTTAGAAGTTCCATGGATAAAAAAGCTGATTTCCCATAAGCCTGTAATTTGTTATTAGGAACTGCGCTTTAGGTGAGATAAGCCAGCTTGCAAATTTTTCAGCCAGTTCATGTTTCACATGCGGATGCCTGGCAGAATTGACAGGAATCACGCCATAGGGATTATTTAAAAAAGAATCGCCCTCACACATGATCTCCAAATCAATACTTTCTTTCCTGCCGTATTTATATTTTATATATGTACCTCTATCAGAAAGGGTATATGCATGTTTCTCGTCAGCATACATTATTGTTTTTCCCATACCCTGTCCTATTGAAATATACCAGGCCATAGAATTTTCAGGAAATGCAAAGCAGATTTCTGCTTTCTTCCCTTTTTTTAATATCTCGGTCTTTCTCACTTCTAAAGGAACTCCTGTTGTTTGCCAAAGAGCCTGTTCCTTGGTTTGAGTACCGCTGTCGTCACCACGGGATATAAATAGAGCTTCGGCTTTGGCTATCCCTGCCAATGCAGCGGCTGCATTACTTTGCCCTCGAATGCCGGCTGGGTCATCTGAAGGCCCCAGTATTACAAAATCATTATACATTACAGCATAGCGTTTTGTGCCGTAACCCTCTTTTATAAATTTTTCTTCTCTTTCCTTTGCATGGACAAAAATTACATCCACATTGCCATCTATCCCGTCCTGAATGGCTGCACCTGTTCCCTTGGCAAATACCTTTACGCGGATTCCAGTGTCCTTTTCAAGCTCAGGCAATAGAACATCAAGCAGGCCGGATGCCTGAGTGCTTGTTGTCGTAGCCATTTTAATAATTTTATCTTCTCCAGGCGCAACTCCATAAATCAGTAAAATTGCTATTAAGGGCGGTATTACTTTTAAAATTAAATTTCTTTTCTTCATTTTTTTCCTATTAGGTATTAACGACTAGTTGTTTTTTGGATAAACTACCTTGCCTGAAAGTTTAAGGTCGTATCCAGACAAATTTGCACCAAGCTTCTTAAATGAATCTTCTACAAGCAACCCGAGAAAGAACTGAACACCTTTGTCAAAAAAGCGCTCTTTTGAAATCATAAGGTCGTATCTTTCCCAGCGAACAGGTATGAAATCAAGATCAAGAAGCCCGGCAACAGCCCTTATGCCAGGTCCGGCATCAGCACGTCCGGATAGAATTTCAAGACCAATATCCAGATGGCTGGAAAATTCATTATGATAACCATCAATCTTTTTGCCTTCGATACTTTCTTTCTTAAGCTCCCTGTCAAACAAAAGACGTGTGCCAGTACCGATAGGGCGGTTTACAATCCTTATTTCCTTTCTTGCCAGGTCTGAAATTTTATTAATGTTTTTTGGATTTTCATTTTGTATAATTATGCCCTGTTCCCTGCGGCAAAAATTAACTACAGCAGGCATCTTCTCAAGCTCTTGATTAGCAAACTCGAAATTGTATTCTTCCTCATTATCTTGCAACAGATGACTTGACGCCATGTGACATTTATTCTGTCGCAAAGCCCTAAGCCCCCCCATGCTTCCTAAATTTCCAAATACAGCGATATGATTTGAGTGTATACTATTAAAAAGAGAAACTGTTCTTCCAAGTAGAGGATCGTTGCTTCCCGTTATAATTAGAAGCCCTTCGTAAGGAGGAAGCTGAGTTGTAGATTCCGGATAATTTATGGTGTTTGTTTCAATCCATTGCTCTACAAGATGCCTGGGGAAAAGCCATTTGCCGGTAATTTTTGTTGCAGGCAGTCCTTTTTCTGCAACAAGAGAATATATCATCTTTTCGTTTACAGCCAGAAATTGGGCAACTTCTTTTGTTGAAAACAGTTTCTCCATAATTGTTTACATATATTTTTAAGTTATTATACGTCAATATATTTTAGTAACCGTTCACAGTTTACGGTTCACAGTTCACGGTTAGAAAGCGATGAAGTCAGAAAACATATAACCTCACAATGAAATATAAACTTTAGTTCTCACACTTGCCTGCCGCTGGCAGGACTGAATCTCTATGTGATACGTTTTGATCAACCGTGAACCGTGAACCGACAACCATAAACCGCTTGTTAATTATCTATGTGTTATTATTTGTCAGTATTCGTTATTGTTCTATCATTTAAGAATTATATGGGAATTGTCTTGACAGATAATGGCATTAACTCTAAGTTATTAACTTTCTCAGGTTATTATCAGTGGGCGAGTCTTGTATCATGTGATTTGCCCGGATTTATTGAGAAGCTACGAGATATATTGATATTATGCTGATGTTGCTGAAAAAAATCATGTTGGTATTAACTTTAACTTTTATTGTCCATACCGGTATGGCATCGGCACAGGATATTCAAAATATACCTGAAAGCGATAGCGATAAGCGTATCTTCTATCTGGGAGAGGTGGTTGTGGAGGGAAAAGCCGAGACCATTACCAAAGTTGCAACCGTAGATTCAGTAGACAAAGAAAAAATTGAACTAACAACATCCTTAAATGTTTCCGATGCATTAAATACAGCCCCAGGTGTCACAATTTCAGTAGGCACTAAAAATGAAAAAAACATTAACATCCGGGGATTCAGCCAGAGGTAAACCTCGGCTCAATGGTGGACAAGTTCTATGTTACCATAAATGGCGGATGTTTAGATTCCGAAGGTTTTGGACTGCCTGAAGGTTTCGATTCTACAGTCAATGAAGATGGAGGAAAAAGAGAGAACTCAGCTATTGATCAGAAGAGCGGTTCTTTTAAGATAGGATTTTTGCCGACTCAGGGTCATGAATATGCATTTGGTGTAAACTTTGTTGACAGTGAATGGGGTTTTCCTCCTCATGCAACAGACGACAGTCCGAGGTACTGGCGTTTTACCGACTGGGAAAAAACCACATATTATCTTATTGGAGATACAGGGATAACGGACAAACTGCTGCTTAAAACCCGATTTTTCAGGGATGAATACTATAATGTATTGGATTCCTATGATGACACAACATATACAACACAGGACGAAAAATCTTCATGGCATAGTACTTATGACGATTATAGTAATGGCATTTCAGCAGTTATCCGTACAGACTATCTAAAGAAAAATACTATCAGCTTTTCTTTTCATTTTAAGGAAGACATTCATAAAGAACAGGATGATTACGCTTCCACCTGGGAACGCTATGAAACCGATACATACTCTTACGGTATAGAGGATGACATAAAACTTGCGGAAAGCATTTCTGTTTTACTCGGCGCAAGTTATGACATTCATGATCCCAGATATGCCAACGGAGGAGCTTTACGCGATGATGAACATGCATTTAATCCTCAGGCCGGTATAAGCTGGGATGCTGCTGAAGATTTGGCTTTGCATTTTTCCGTTGGAAGAAAGACCCGGTTCCCGACCCTGAATGAACTGTATTCCGGCCTTTTGGGCAGAAACTTGCCAAATCCTGGCTTAAAAGAAGAAAAAGCAGTAAATTATGAACTTGGTATAGACAAATATCTGCCGGAAAATACTAATGTAGGGTTTACTCTGTTTTACTCTGATATAGATGATCTAATTGTTAAAAAACAAATCGCTTCTAAGACCGATCAGTATCAAAATATAGGTGAAGCACGGTACAAAGGTCTGGAATTCAGTTTTAAGTCAGGCTATTTTAGACAACACAATGCAGAACTCCATTACACTTTTCTTGAAGTAGAGGACAGATCCTCAGATAGGACCAGCGATCATCTGGAGGACAGACCCAAACATAAATTATATATAAGCGATCTTTTTAAAATATATGACTGGCTATCTTTCTTTGCAAAGTTGGAATGGAACTCAAAAAGATATTATGAAGACTATGATACCAGCCAGTGGATGACACTGGACAGTTTTACAACAGTTGATGCTAAAGCAATAGGCAAAATTACAAAATTTCTGAATATAGAGGCAGGAGCAAAAAATATCTTTGATAAAGAATATGAGTTCGCTTCTGGATATCCAAGAAGGGGAAGGACTTTTTTTGTTCAGTTGCAGGGAAAATTCTAAACATTCAATTTGCCTTTCTATCGCAAGGAGTTTGACATGAAAAAATACTTTCTATGTGTTTTTCTTATTGTAACTTTTTTTACTGGATATGTCTTTGCGGATTCTAAGGATTCTTTGAGTATTTATGGTCTGGTAAAGAACCCTTTAAATATTTCCATGCAAGATCTGACAAAATTCCAAAGCATACAGGTTCAGCTAAATGAAGTAACAAATGACGGTGAGTTTCGAGGTGTATTTTACTACCAGGGTGTGTCTCTGAGGATATTGCTTGAACTTTCCGGCATTAAAAAAAATGCAAAAAATAATTTTTCGAAATCAGTAGATCTTGCCATAGCAATCCGTAATAAAAAAGGCGCACAGATTATTTTGTCATGGGGAGAAGTATTCTACAGGAACTCCGGAGAAATACTCATAGCAACAGCAGCAGTCCCAATAATGCCTCACAAAGATTGCAAAGGATGTCATAGTCTTGAATTTTATAAACCGCTAATTGACCAGTTTCATCGTAATATATGTTTCCCCAAACTGGTGGTAGCGGGAGATGCATTTGCTGACCGTTCTCTGGAAGAAATTACAGACATCGAAGTGATAGATATAACCCCTATTATTAATGACAAAAAAGAGCCGAAGCTCTTTTCTAAACAATTCAGAATTACCGGATATGGCATAAAACCTTTCTCTCTCAGCGATATTTCACAATATTCCAGAAAAAATATGAGGCTCAAAAAAATCGGGGAAGGAAAAGGATATCATGGCATATTGCAAGTCAGCGGAGCCTCATTAAAACAGATTCTTGAAAATGCCGGCATAAAGCCCGATTTGAACACTGTATTTATAGCCTCTGCACCGGATGGCTATCGTTCTCTTTTGTCCTGTGGCGAAGTCTTTCTAAACCCTCTTGGTGATCGAATCATAATTGCTGATCGAATTAATGGGCAATCCATTGATAGCGGAGGTAAGTTCATTCTGTTAATTTCTAACGACCTTATGGCAGACCGGTGGGTAAAGTCGATCGAAAAAATAGAAGTGATTTCGATTTCTAATAAAGCATTAGGGCTTGCTCAAGAATTAAAAGCATTCGCATCAAAAAATGTAAGTTATATCAAATATCCAGTGAATAGATAAATTTCCTTGAAATATAATATATGATGTGTTAATTAAAATTTTTTATGTGGTGGGTGTAGCTCAGTTGGTAGAGCACCGGGTTGTGGCCCCGGTTGTCGAGGGTTCAAGCCCCTTCACTCACCCCATCTTCCTTTCTGCGCCCGTAGCTCAGATGGATAGAGCGCCGGACTTCGAATCCGTAGGCCGGGGGTTCGAATCCCTCCGGGCGTGCCATGTAAAAACAAGGGGTTAGCCCGCTTTGGGTTGCTCCATTTTTTGTCAAAATCGCCGTTTGTGCCCGAATTTGTGCTCAACTGCGATTCCAGGTAGGCGTGCTGACGCTGAGCCGCAAGCCTCAAATCGGCATCGTTCACGATATTGTAGCGGTCAAAAACCGAATTGCAACCCGCTCCGGGACACCCGATCTGACCGTAATGTCGGAAAAAGAAACCGCTGGCACTCACCATGTTCACAATTCAGGTGTTCAACAGACACAGGACTGACACAGTGGGGGGAGTGACAGAGTGACAGCCAGTGTTGTTACAGGATCTTACTTTTAACTGTAAATTGAACTAACATTTTCGACAACCCCCGTTTAAGAGAAAAATCAGAGATAAAATCTCCATTATTATTCCTTATATCAAGAAAGTTTTACGATTTTTCTCTAAAAAAGATTTTCTAAATATTGCCTTCCTGCCTCCAATTTAAAATTATTTTAATTTCTGGATAGTATTTCCCTTTCTGAAGGCTGTAATCTAACGACTTTAAATTGCACCAACCGGTGATTACCCTATTTGGCAGGGAACTTGCGGGGGGAACATGCGTTCATGCAAAACGCGCATAAAACCGGATCTTGTCTTTCCCCTGCTTTTGAGTATCAGTAGCCGAGACAACTTCCTGCAAGATCATTGTAGTATAAAGCTTTTTCTTTGCGGCCACGCTTCAGGCAGCCATTGGCATATATGTCGCACTTTTCTTTCAGAACCTTTATAGCTGCCTTCTCCTGCTCATCCGTCAAGAACTTACTTTCGACAATTTTTTTTAAAGACTGAATACGATACCTGTCCAGGCCGGAAGATCTCGAAAGCTGGTCGGCATGACCGCCCCTTTTTATTATCAGTGGAGTATCTATAAGATATACAGGATATCTACAGCTTATCCTGAGCCACATATCATAGTCCTCACAGGCAGGAAGACTTTCATCAAACATGCCTGTTTTTTCAAAAAGACCGCGTCTTATCATTACTGCAGAAGGGCTGACAAGGCACAGATAAAGCGAATGTTCGAAAATATCTCCGGGCAACTTCTTGTGCCGCTTTTTAGGATTGACCCTTATGCTGTTTCTTATCCATATCTCTTCTGTCTGGCAAATCAGAGCATCAGGATTTGCATTGAAAAAATCAACTTGTGTTGACAGTTTTTGCGAAAGCCAGAAATCGTCTGAATCTAAAAAAGCAATAAACTGCCCTGATGCCGAAACAATGCCTCTGTTTCTTGCAGAGCTTACTCCTTTGTTTTCCTGCATTAAGACAATAATATCTTTTTTGTATGAACTTAGAATATCCTGAGTGTTGTCAGTTGACCCGTCATCTATAATAATGAGTTCAAAATCCGTAAAATCCTGGGCCAGCACAGAATCTATAGCTTCTTTAAGTATCCAGCCGCGATTATATGTGGGAATTATTACGCTTACTAATGGATTTTCTTTTTTATCGCACATTTTAAATGCCTATAAAAAAAATCGCTCAATTTAGGTTTAACCTAAGGGCACGGTAAGTTGAGCGATTGTTGAGTTTGCTGGAGATGCAAGGTGCCTATTGCGAATGAGCTTCAACGCAGCAGATTCGGCAAAATCGGCGATCGCTCAAGGCATTTTATCGTAACTGCGGACAAGAACTTCTCTTGGTTTTACACCATCTGAAGGGCCGACAACCCCCTCTTTCTCCATTATTTCTATAATTCGTGCGGCCCTGTTATATCCTATGCGCAAATGGCGCTGTATCATGGATATGGAAGCCTGGCCTGTGTTAGTAATAAGCGCTATAGCTTCATCATATTTTTCGTCATATTCAAGATCTTCAGATGAGGCTTTTTCTTTTTCAGATTCAGTTATTACTGCATGATCATATTCCGGGGTTTCCTGTTCTTTCAAAAACTCAGTTATTCCAGCAATCTCTTTTTCTGAAATGTATGCACCATGTATGCGCTGAATTTTAGCTGTACCAGGCGGCAAAAAAAGCATATCTCCATTTCCTAGAAGATTTTCTGCTCCATTTGTATCAATTATTGTCCTTGAATCTGTTTTGGAAGAAACCTGGAAGGAAAGACGTGTCGGGAAATTAGCCTTTATTATTCCTGTAAGTACATCCACTGAAGGTCTTTGGGTCGCAAGTATCAGATGTATGCCTGCAGCCCTTGCCATTTGCGCAAGCCGTGTCAATGCAACCTCAACGTCCCTGGAAGCAACCATCATCAAATCAGCCAGCTCATCAATAATTATAACAATATATGGTAGTTTTTCAGGACCATTTTCTTCTTTTGTTTTTTCCTTAGCTGTTTTTTGATTATATTGTTTTATATTTTTCACTTTCTTTTCTGAAAGCAACTTATATCTATTTTCCATTTCATGTACAGCCCAGAAAAG
>QMMZ01000031.1 GCA_003647525.1 Deltaproteobacteria bacterium
CAGATAAATAATTTCACTGTGTTATCAGTCGTCTACGTATAACTAATACGCCTTCCTCCTTCTGGCCTTGTGAAATTAATTATCTAAAAGTCTATATAATAAGGAGGCATAACTCATGATGTGGTGTAAAATTTTGTCAAAACCCATGAAGTTTTTTCTGAGCTTCTTTGTTCAGATGACCGCGATTTTGATTATGGTCGTTTCGGCAGCAGCCCTTGACGGCAATGAAATCCTGCTTCAGGTGGATCGTAATCTTCAGCCTGAATCCTATGAAATGTACCGCAAGCTTATTAATATCGAACCGGATGGCAGTAAAAAGGAATATGTCCTATACACGGTAAAAAAAGGGCAGGACAGGATGGTCGCTCTGTTTTTGTCTCCTGCCAGTGAGAAAGGTAGGTCAACCCTCCGGCTGGGTGACAATATGTGGCTTTATATTCCCAGTGTGGGAAAACCGTTGCGCATTACGAGCCTGCAGTCGGTGATAGGTGGTGTTTTTAACAATTCCGACATATTGCGTCTCGATTATAGCGCAGAATATGATGCCGTCATTCTTGAAGAAACAGCGGATAAATATGTTCTCAATTGCAAAGCTAAAACATCATCAATCGCCTATGACAGCTTAAAGATGGAGGTGGATAAAAAAACCATGGTGCCTGTTACCATTGGATGTTATGCTGCCAGCGGTATGTTGATCAAAACCCTTTATTATAAAAATATTAAAGACTTCGGCGATGATCTTTTACGGCCATCGGTTCTTGAGACCGATAGTCCTCTGTATAAAGGATATAAATCCATAATGATTTACGCCAGGATCAATAAGAAAAAACTTGCAGATGAGGTGTTTACCCTGAATTATCTGCCCAGGGTCAATGAATTGAGATGAGAGTCAATTGTGACAGGGCATTACCAGGGCTTTTATTTCTCCTTTCTATTATCATCCTGTTTTTTTCCTCTTTGTCTGTTACTGCCGGAGAGGATTACAGTTTTGACGTTGAGGAGTTTGAACCCGGAAATTTTGAATGGGGCGGATATGCAGAGGGCAAATGGGAGCATATTGATCTTAATACTGATGGCGCATTCTATAAGCTGAATCAATATAAAAACCGCCATAGCTCTCTTGAACGTTTAACCGGTGCCATGCAGTTGGAAGCCCTCTACAAAAAGGGTGTCTGGGCATTCAACTCTGTGTTGTATGCCAAAGCCAGTCAGGACGATATGGGCTGGTCGGATACTGCGGATGTTTTTGAGGCCAGCCTGAGTCTCAAACCAGCGCCGTTTGTCACAGTTGATCTGGGAAAAAAGGTTTTTAAGTGGGGCACAGGATATGCCTGGAATCCAGCAGGGTTTATTGATCGGCCCAAAGATCCCAACGACCCTGAAGAGGCATTGGAAGGATATATCGGAGCAGGCCTTGATCTGATAAAAAGTTTTGGAGGAGCACTGCAGACAATTGCTCTGACCACTGTGGTACTGCCGGTATGGCAAGATATTAATGAAGATTTTGGAGAGGTGTATAATGTGAACATTGCTGCCAAGCTTTATATGCTTTATCGGGATACGGATATCGATTTTTTGATATTCAACGGCAACAGCCGCTCAACCCGATATGGCATTGATTTTTCAAAAAACCTGGCCACAAATTTTGAGGTTCACGGAGAATTCGCCTATCTTGATAAAATAAAGCAGACTTATCTTTCTAAAACCGGAACAATAATTAAACGCGAACGTTCCGTTAAAAAATACCTGCTGGGACTGCGTTATCTGACTGAAAGCGATATCACCACCATTATTGAATTTTATCATAACGGCAATGGTTTTTCAGAAACAGAACTGGACAGTTTCTATCAACTCGTTGACAATGCGGATAGCCAGTTTCTCAGCAACGGAAACAATACCCTTTTTCAAATTGCTGAAAATATTTCTCAAAAGGACTATGGAAGCCCCCAGGCAGGTCGCAATTATCTGTACCTCAAAATTAATCAAAAAGATCCTTTTGATATCCTCTACTTCACCCCGGGATTGATCGCCATCCTTAACCTTGACGACCACAGCTATTCCGTCACCCCTGAAATGCTATATACCGGTTTTACCAACTGGGAACTTCGGCTGCGTTTCACTTTTCTAAATGGCGGTAATTTCACCGAGTTCAAGAAAAAACAAAATGAAAACAAACTTGAGTTCCGTGTTCGATATCATTTTTGAGCGAACCTAAGTTCAGTGTTTTCTTTCGTAGAGCTATAGACTTTCAGATAATTAATTTCACTGTGTTATCAGTCGTCGACGTATAACTAATACGCCTTCCTCCTTCTGGCCTTGTGAAATTAATTATCTGAAAGTCTATATATATTATGACAGCCGGGATTCCAAAAATTGAAACCCTGTTTTAAATTTGATCACACCTGAAGCTCGCATTCAGAAGGTTTGTTTCATAAAGCTGTTACATAAAATTGAGTTTGTAAATTTCTGATTTGTCTAATTTTGTTGACCTTTTGAATTGTTATATTGTAAGAATCCATGTAAGTCAACAAAAGACCAGCTAATTTAAATTATAATATTTTCGAATACTTCTATTAGTTAAAATGGATTACATCGCTGGCTATATAGGCAGAAAAGCCACTATCACTACAAACCACATTTCTAACTTATTCGCCCTTACCTACCGAATATTTGTTCTCATATTCCAAAAACCTAAGGCAGGCAGAGCTCTTGTCAGAAGAATTACTCTTGAGCAGGTTTATTTTAACTGTGTTCAGGTATTACCTATTATTATTCCGATAGCACTTGTTTTTGGGAGCACGCTAATCATACAATTTGCCAAAGTTTCAGGCCAGTACGATCTTGGTAAAACGATGGTAATGCTCATTGTTAGAGAGCTTGGGCCCGTGACAACAGCTATTTTGGTCATATTAAGGTCAGCTACCGCTGTAACCATAGAGATCAGCTATATGAATGTTTTCCATGAAATAGATGCAATCGAAATGGCGGGAATTGACCCGATGCGTATAGTCTGTCTTCCAAGATTAATCGGGATAACTTCCGCTATACTTTGCCTTTTTATTGTTTTTGATATATTGGCTATTATCGGAGGGTATTTGATAGTCTGGGTATTTACATATATCCCCATGGGTGACTTTATGACACAGATAGGGAAAGCTATAACCGCCACCGATATTGCCGTTGGAATTATAAAGACTATATTCTTTGGAATCGCGATTACCGTTACATGCCTTAAGCATGGTTTAAGTATAAAAGAACTTACTACAGACACGGCGGTCAGCATATCCAAAGCATCTATTGAATGTTTTTTCTACTGCATAGTCATCAATGTTATTACATCGATATTGTTTTACATGTAGTTGCGAGAAAAAAATGTGTTTGATCAATCTTGTTGATTATACTATTGATTCTCCAGAGAAAGATTACGGTTTTGATAAATTAGATTTTGCCCTTTCCCTGGGTGATGCTTTTGCAATAATTACTGATTCTCCTGGTCGTGCTCACATGTTTCTTAAGACACTTGCAATGCTTGTGGAACCAGTATCCGGCGATTTCTACTTTAAAGATAAAAAAGTAGATTTTTCAGACTATCGAAACCTTTTGCCCTGTAAAAAAAAGATAGGCTATATCGCTTCAGATTCAGCAATGATTGGCAATATAACCGTCAGGGAAAATCTTCTTTACATGAGATACTATTTTGAAAATTCACTTTCATTGTCTTTAGATGAAATAACGAAAAAATTATGCAAAAACTTTGGCATTTACGATAAGCTTGATATGCGCCCCGGAAGGCTTCGCAGCGTAGATTTGAGAACCGCAATTGCAATACGTGAACTTACCAAGTCTCCTGATTTACTTCTTATTGAACGTCCTGAAAACTTCACAGGATATACCAACCTTGATCTCTTTACTGAGGTTTTGAGGGATATGATGTTAACCAAACTGCCTATAGTCTTTATATCTTATGACAGAGATTTCATTGAAGAATTTTCCAACAAGAAAATATTTCTAAAAGATGGAAATTTAGACATCGTCAAATAGTTGATTCGAAAATAGCCAAATGGATTTTATTTACTACTTAACGAGAGCTGTATGGAAGTCGATTACAATAAAAAAGAAAAAATAGTCGGAACGTTTGTAATAAGTATAATCGTTCTTATGCTTGCAGTATTGATTATAATAGGCAGGGGCAAGGACTGGTTTAAAACATATATTACCTATTATACGACATTTGAAGAAAGTTATAATCTTAAAGAAAATGCTGCTGTTAAACTATACAAAGCAGATATAGGAAAAGTAAAAAATATCACTCTTGCTGAAGATAAGGTAAGTGTTAAATTGCTTATTTTGGAGGATTATTCATCCAGGATAAGAACTGATTCCGTGGCGATTGTTGAGAGCCCAACTTTTATAGGTTCTGAATACATCGCCATAATACCTGGCAGCACTGAGGCTCCTCTAATTCAAGAAAGAGGTGAAATTCCTTCCAGAGAGAAGAAGTCTGTTTCCGATATTCTTGCAGAATTTGAGGTGGAGAAAACAGCCAAAATGGTTATTCCAGCAATACAGGATTTTGCAGAAGTTGCTCAAATAATGAGAGATCCTGAGGGACCTTTGTTTGCCTCGCTTGATAGTTTCAACAGAACACTTTCTTATTTGGAGAGAGTTGCACGGGATATAGAAGCAGGGAAAGGCACTATCGGGGGAATAATCAGATCCAGGGAGATATTGGATAAAATTTTTAGCAATCTTGATAAATTGGGTGAAATCCTTGAAAATATAAACAAAACTTCCTCAAAGACTCCTGGAATAATGGACCAGGTACAGAACAACCTCGCAATAGTAAAAAAGATAGGCGATGAAGTATCAGAAAGTGTTTCAAGCATTAAAAGGATAATAAAACAAGTTGAAGAAGAAAGTCATAATATACCTGAAATTACTCGTTCTGTAAAAAATGGAATCCAGGAAATAAGAGATGGTGTGGATGAAATAGATAAAGTTGTGCAGTCTCTTCAGGAGAACTTCTTGATAAAGCCTAATCTTCCCTTTGAAGAAAAGCCGGAGAATATTGATGCCGGACTTCGCCAGTAAAAATAGCAGGGGTCAGGTGCCAGGAAACAGGTGTCAAAAGCGTTACTTTCCATTAAGGAATTCAACGCATGTATAATAATCGAATGGCATATTTAGGTATAGCTCTGTTTGCATTATGCGGTTTTTTCGGTTGTGTACAAAAGACCAGGATCACTGTGATCAGACATGCCGAAGTATCTCTTCAAGGTAAAGGTATTAGAACACTGGGTATACTGAAATTTGGCGGCATGTATGAAGAGTTGGTTCGAAAAGCACTTTATAATAAAATCATCAAGATCCAAAATTTAAATAATAAACTTGATCACATTCGGGTTATAAATATTGATCAAAACAGCCTTGAACATTTTGATGATGATATTAACTTTTCACCGGATTTTGAGGGGGTGCATGTTGACGGTGTTATTTCAGGCAAAGTTGCTGCTACTATAAAAGACGTTCATGATACCGAAAAAGTAAAGATACAGGAGGGCACCGGTGAATATAAGGAAGGTAAGAATGTGTTTGGGCAGAAAGCAGAAGTGGAGATTCAACGAACCATTGTAAAAGAAGTTCCCTATGTTATGCGTCAGGCCAACATTATTATAGATTTTAGTATAGTTAACCTGAAAACCAAACAGCGTATTTTTACTGACAAGGTTTCGGAAGAATATAAAGAAAAATTCGGTGGAGAGAATGAATATAGAAGTTATTTAGGAAGCAGGATAAGTCAGCTTCCTTCGCAAAATCAAACCTTGGAGAAGCTTTTTGATAAAGTTGCCTCAAGAATCGTTGCAAAAATTTTTACTACCAAGATTTCAAGAGTTGCAGAATTTGATAACGGCAGTAAATATGTGATGGGCATGGGCGGTAACAAGAAGGTGAAAGAAGGAATTAAATGCGCTAAGAACGGGGAATGGGAAGAGGCTACAGAAATCTGGAAGGATGTGCTTAATACTGAACCGGAAAATTCAGCGGCTTTCTATAACCTGGGAATTGCTTATGAAAAAATTGGAGATTTGGAAAACCTGAAGATAGCGCAAAAGATGTATAAAAAAGCTGTCAAATATGGAGACAAAGAAATTTATTTAGATGCTCTATATAGAGTAAAGGCTACAATCAGTGATTTTTCAATGGGTCAGCAGACAAGATGATCATACACGTATATAAGGTGAATAGACTGAAGGCTGAAGCTCCCTGACAGCCTTCCACCTTCAGCCAGCCTATCAACCTACCTGATAGACTTTCAGATAATTAATTTCACAAGGCCAGAAGGAGGAAGGCGTATTTAGTCATACGTCGACGACTGATAACACAGTGAAATTATTTATCTGAAAGTCTATGAGTAGTTAAAATTTGAGTTATGCAATAGGTTTTAAGCCACCCAGACTCATGTCCGGGTGGCTTTTAATTTTATGACGGCTTCATAAAAAGTCCATTTTCTGCGTTGCGCTGCATCTTTCGTCATTGCGACGTAGCTATAAGTACGTCTCTCTCCTCAGGATTTGCGTGCCTTGAAACTGGAGCTTTTTACTTTGCCGTCAATTTTGACTTTTTTTACGAGTGTGTCAATTTTATAAAGAAGTTGCCAAAAGACAACTGGTTATAGCTGATAATCTCAATACCTAACAGCTAACAGCTCGCCCGAAGGGCGCTAATTTATATGGAGGTTCATAATTTGGCAAAGTTGCTTGTAATTGATAATTACGATTCTTTTACTTACAATCTTGTTCAAATGTTTATGAATTATGATCTTTCTATTGAAGTGTACAGAAGTGACAAAATTTCTCTTGAGGGGGTAAAAGCAATATGCCCGGATTATGTGCTTATCAGCCCCGGCCCCAGAGGTCCATCCCATTCAGGGATATCTATCCCGCTGATTAAATTTTTAAACGGCAGAGTACCTGTTTTGGGTGTTTGTCTGGGCATGCAGTGCATTAATGAAGCATTCGGGGGCAGTACTGTCAGATCTCCTTTGCCGGTACATGGAAAAGTCAGCATGATTTACCATAATAATGATAAAATTTTCAAGGGTCTTCCTTCTCCCTTTGCTGCAACCAGATATCATTCGTTGATGGTAAAACTTAATTCAAGAGAACTGGTTATAACCTCTCAAACCAGTGATGGTGTTGTTATGGGTGTTTCTCACCACAAACTTCCGATTCACGGGGTACAGTTTCATCCGGAAAGCTTTCTTACGAAGAATGGATTTTTAATAGTTGAAAACTTTCTCAGACTTGGGCCGCTTGTTTATGAAAGCCGTTAAATCTTCAATCGCTGAAATAAAAAAAATTGCCGGTGAAATTGATGGTATTTATACTGAAAACATTGAATTAGACGAATCTTTCCTTGACTTTGCTGCTCGTTTTGCCTCAATGCCAGGCACTGTTATTCTTATGAGCGGAGGAGATAATGACTGTGCAAGATACCATATACTTGGCGCAAAACCATGGCTGACTTTTACCGGACGTGTCAATGACATGAAAATCAAAGCCAAAGATCATAGCTTTAATTTCAAAGCAGATTCCTTTGATACGCTTCGGAATATCTTAAATGCTTACAGGCCACATGTTCGGCATTTGCGCAGCCATAATATAGACTTGCCTTTTGTTGCGGGCATTTTGGGATACCTGTCTTACGATCTTAAAGATTCTCTTGAAAAACTTCCCCGCACTTCTATAGATGATCTTTATCTTCCGCATATATGCTTTTTTGCTCCTTCAATAATAGTTATCCATGATCGAAAGGAAGACAGAACATCTCTTTTTATTCCTGAACGCATTGTTTCCGGAAAAAGTGTTTTACACAAAGACCTTAAAGTTTTTAAAAATATACTGGTATCAAAACAACCGTTAATGGAGAATTTCAACGGAGATGTAGATGGATTTCGATCAAATTTTACAAAATCCAAATACATAAACGCGGTTAAGCAGATAAAAGAATACATTGCATCAGGCCATGTATATCAGGTGAACCTTTCCCAGCGATTTGAAATGAATTTTGAAGGCAGCGAATTCGGCCTGTTTAAAACACTTTATAATCTTAATCCTGCTCCCTTTTTTTCTTATATAAATGCCGGAGATCATTTTATTGTTTCTACATCACCCGAACGTTTTCTTCTGCAGTCAGGAGACCGGCTTGAAACCAGGCCAATAAAAGGCACAATGCCAAGGGGAAATACTTTAAAGGAGGATAAAAAACTCGGTCTTGAGCTTAAAAACAGCAAAAAGGATGATGCCGAGCTTTCTATGATAGTTGATTTACTGCGGAATGATCTGGGAAAGATATGTAAGGCAGGATCTGTTCGTGTGTCTGAGCACAAAAGGCTTGAGGCATACAAGAATGTTTTTCATCTTGTGTCAATTGTTGAAGGAGTTTTGGACAAAGAGCGTGATGCGGTAGATATTATCAAGGCTGCTTTCCCTGGTGGTTCGATAACAGGCTGCCCTAAAATCAGATCAATGGAAATAATAGATGAACTGGAGCCTCACAGACGTCATATATATACAGGTTCCATTGGATATATAAGCTTTCACGACACAATGGACCTTTCTATTGCTATTCGCACAGCCATAATAGTTAATAAAAAAATCATATTTTCGGTCGGAGGAGGCATTGTCTTTGATTCAGATCCCTTTGATGAGTATGATGAAACAATGCATAAGGGCAGAACACTTATGGAGGTCTTTAAAGGAAAAGAAAAAGTATTAAGCAGCAAAAACCATGTCTGGATTAACGGAAGCATTGAACCCATAAATCTTGCGAAGATAAATGTTACAGATCAGGGGTTTTTATTCGGATATGGTTTTTTTGAAACAATCAGGGTGGATAAAGGAAAACCCCAATACCTTAAAGAACATATTGCAAGATTTAATCAAACCTGGAAACATCTTTTTTTAAAACGAGTTCCGGATTTGACCTGGCAGGATATTATAGGACAGGTCATTTCCAAAAACTGCCTTCAGGGAGAAACAGCGGCAGTTAAAATTGTTGCGTCAAAAGGAAACAGCGAAAACTCTTCTTTAAATTTTACGCTTATAGTTATGGCCAGACCATATGCTCACCGGCTGGCAGAAAAAAAAGAACAGGGAGTAAAGCTTATTATTTACCCGAAGCCGCGTCAGACGCCTCTTGCTGATTACAAGACCCTGAATTATTTATATTATCTGCTTGCTGGAGAATGGGCGAAAAAAAAGGGGGCTGATGAAGCACTCATATTGAATCCAGACGATACGATCTCTGAAACAAATACAGCAAATATCCTGCTGATCAAGGATAAAACTTTCACAAGACCGGTTTCGCCGCATGTGCTGCCCGGTATCATGGAAAAGGTTGTATGTGAACTTCTTTTAAGTCGGGGTTATACATTTGAAAACAAAAACCTGTGCCTTGAAGATTTGTTTTTAGGTGATCAGGTTATTATCACCAATTCACTTATTGGTGCCCTTCCGGTTCTGAGCATTGACGGAAAAAAACTGAAAAAACCCACAGACCTTTGGATGAAAATCAACGAAGCGGTACTATAGCCTCTAACCCGTGGGCGCTAAAAATATCTGACCCACTTATGCTAACAATTAGTGACCCAGTTTATGCGCAGGGATAAGCAGAATGATCATGGCAAAAAGAGGCTACCAACTTAAAGCGTGACACTTTCCGCCATTTTGGCTCTATGGCTGATTGAATTTACAGTTTTCAGTGGATTCGCTTCGCTTAATCCACCCTACAAACTTACGTTGGTAGCCGAAAATCGTAGGGGTGGATTAAGGAGCGTAAGCGACGAATCCACCAAAGCAGATGTCCCGCCTTACGTTGGTAGCCTATTTTGATCAACAGTTAACTGTCAACAGTTCCTATATCATCTCGTTAATGCATAGTTCGGACCGGCAATCAAAAGATTGTTGGTAATTATAGATTGTATCTTCTCCATTTTGCTCCCCAAAAAAATGTTTCTTATTAAGCCGTGACCGTATGCCCCTAAAACCACAAGGGCATAATGCGGCACATCATAAATGTTTTCTTCAAACTTTCCTCTTTCAAACATATGCCACTCAGTCACATAATGATCCATTTCTTCCTCAAGATTTTCATTTTTTATTATCTCTTCATACGATTCCTTTGAGGCATTTTCCATATGGGTATAAACACTCAGCGGCATTTCAGATGCTCTGCTTATACGAAATCCAAGCTTCAAAGCA
>QMMZ01000032.1 GCA_003647525.1 Deltaproteobacteria bacterium
ATAGACTGATGAATGTCCTTTTCGCCTTCTTGCAGGCTTTTTATTTTTTCCCTGGCCTTTTCCAGATTCGGGTCAAGTTGCAGGGCCATGGCATATTCTCTCATAGCCTGATTTTCCATGCCAAGGCTGGAGAAAAGCTCTGCAAGGTGAAAAGCAATCTGCGGATGATTGTGCTTGAAATCCGTGCTCAGCTTCAGCAATTGCCTGGCGAATTGAATCTGTCCGCATTCCTGGGACAACTTTGCCAGAGAAAGAAGACTCAAAATGTTGCCTGGGATAACAGGCTTGAGCGTTTTGTAGTAATTGTACCAGCCCCGGATGACCGCGGTCACCTCCTTAAGCTTATCTGCAATATTGTCTGTTTTCCTCACCTTGTCATACGCTGTAAGCTTGTTTTGTAATTGTTCGACGGATTTCTTGTCAGGGCCTTTGCCCTTTACGTCCATGTAGAAACCAAGATAGACAATTCCGCTTGCAACGTGAGCAATGGAGGTTTTCTGCGGGTGTGCGGCAAGTTTCAACTCCCCCAAACAACGTTCAATGAATTCGCGGGCTTCTTCAAGCTGGTCTTTTTCCTCTCCACACAAAGCAATATCGTCCGAATAACGGAGATAGCGGTCTTTATATTTATCCCATAATATCTTGTCGAGGGGGTGGAGATAGATATTGGAAAGGAGCGGCGAAAGTCCGCTTCCCTGCTGAGAACCCAGAACATTATCAAACAATCCCATTTCTCTGAAAATCTTTGTCTTGAGAAGTTTTGCCAGAAGCCGGATAACAGGCTTCTCATCAATCACACGCCCTGCGAGATCCAGCAGGATACTATGATCCATGGTGTCGAAAAATTTTCTTACATCCATTTGTAAAAACCAAAGGTGACCGGCTTTTATGAGCTGACTTGCTTTGGTTACGGCTGTAAGGGCTGATTTTTTGGGTCTGTAGGCATATGAACAGGGGAGAAACAACTTTTCAAAATGGGGATTGATCACCCTGACTATTGCTTGTTGAACCACCTTGTCCTGAACCGTGGACATCCCAATAACCCGTCCTTCTTTTTTGGTCTTGCGGTCTTTGAAGATCACAACAGGAAGGGGATCGTATTGATCGCCCTGGATTTGTTTCTGAATTTTTTGAAGGTTATATGCAAGGTTCTTTTCAAAATCTTCACACCTGACCCTGTCGATGCCCGGCGCTGCTTTGTTGACCCGCACCCGTTCCCATGCTGCTTGCAGGTTGTCAATGTCATAGATTTTTTCAAATATCATAACACACGAAAATCCTCGGTTTTTTCAATGATTTTAAGGCCCATTGATTTTTTTTGTTTAACGCACGCTTCACAAAGCATGTAAACCAGGACATTATCCACGTTATCATCAATAATTTCAAGTAATTTTGCCTGCAATTCGGCAAGAAATTTTGCCTCCAGACGGCATTCAAACACGCTTTTTTGAACCCTGCGGCCATAGTCTTTTAAAGTTTCCGCAGCTTTTGCCCGCTTGCGATCATCCACAATATCATACGAAATGACGTAGAGTTTTTTATCGGCCATGGTTTTCCAAACAGTAAATTAGCCACGCATTAGGGGAAACTTTTTTTGTCCCGGAGGGACAGATGAAAATAGCCAGGCAATTTATTGCCTGGTCATATAGATACAATATGCATTCAGTCCCGTAGGGACGACAGCATTCTTTACAATCAGTCTCCATCTGTAACCCATGGGAACTGAACCGCTTTAGCCTTGTCAGCAACATCGGGAAGTTGCAATTGTATGAGCGACAAAACAGATGAAAGAAGCTTCTTATACAGGCTTTTGGAAACAGGATTGAGCCCATGTGCCAGTATAGACGCATTCCTTTCGCCAAGACGTCCTCGCAATGGTTTGGACTCCAGAAAGTGTTTCCCAACAGGATGATCAAATTCACTCAGAAGTTTATAATCCATTTCCATGCCGATGCGTATCTTGCCGTCCACATCATTCCTGTGCTTTTCCAGTATATTTTGCATGGGATCAGGGACTAAAGATAAATCCACATCGCCAGTATCAATACCATATGGATCTCCAGCCAGCATTTGCTGGGCAAAAAGCTCAGTTGCGCGATAAAAACGGGCAACAGCATCATCATATTTCCCTTCTTTTCCCCTGCGAACCGCATTGTTGAAAAGATCCAAGAGAGTAAATCCGTTATCATTTTCCATGTCTGCCAGATTTTTCAATAAGACCGTCGCTTCATAGGAGGGCTTGAAGGGCTTTAGAGTAAATAATCCCCATTCTACTTTATCCATCCTTCTTTGTGCTGCTTTGTGATCAAAAGTATCCCACGCCAGGTATGCCTGAGAGATGAGGCGCAAATTTTTTGCCCACCTGTTTTCTTCCTTATTTAATAGATCTAACTTTAGATTTCCCAGAATCTCGTCGGCTGTAGCAAAGCGAAGGCGCAAGATCAATTCATGGGCAAGCTGGATATCATGAAGCGAAAATACTGCCGAGGGAGATACGGTCAGAAATTTTTCCGTGCCGTCTATTACAACTCCGTTTTTTCTCTGACCTGTAATATATTTGATGGATGCGCACTGGTTATAGATAGCTGAAAGAACAGCCCCGCTGCTCATGGCCTTAGTGCCACTTGTAAAATCGAGCTGTATCTCTTCAGGAGAAAAGCCCATTTCATCCAGTTTCCGAAAGACCCGATTGATGCTTCGAAAGACGGCCTGAAAGTCATCAAAATCCTGCAAAGGCTCCATCAAACATGAAGATTCATCGAGGCTCAGTTCTTTTGCTATGGCTTCTCCATAGATTCGGCTTCCATCCGTGACAATCAAAACCAGAAAATCCGGCCGGCTGTCTCTAATCGTCTTTACCAAAGGTTTGACAATATACACATTAGCTCTTGTGCCTGTTCCGACAGTAACGATGAGAGCGCGTTTTGTGTTCATTAAACCTCCCTTACGATGTTTCTATTTCATATTTTCCCAGACCAAAGGTGCAGGCCTTGCCGACATGAAGATATTCCCCTGCCCTAATGAAAGGAAGGAATTCTTCAAGGTTACCTTTGAATGAAATTTGTCCTAAAAAGCCACCCAATTTCATTGATTTCTTTTGCCTGTTTGAATAGCGTTTCCAGTCATACCAGTATAATTTCGATTCGGTAGATTCAACTGCGACCTCGGCTTTCTCGAGAAGGCTTTTATAATTTAGATCCCATGGTTCTCCTGTGCAGACGAGAGCAAGTAAGGAAAGCCTCCGAAACAGGTTTTGCATAAGTAAACGAAAATTCAGATCTTTTGTCAGATGATTACCGCTCTTAATCCGGGTCGGGCTTTTAAAAGTCAGGACTATTTTGGAGTTGTCTTTATCAGATACCGCAAAATGATTTAGAGAATGCGCATGAACTGATCCTGTGAATCGTTCAGATTTGCCGTCAAATACAAGATTATCGTTTTCGCCAAATTGATCTGTAATTCTGTCGATCTTGTATCTCCCCCTGCCGACGCCGATACCGTGTCTTCCCATCTCTGCAAAAGCGAAGATAAAATAAGGAAGATATTCTATGGCCTTGCCGATGAGAACAAGGTTAAATGAAAACGATTCTCCAGGTTGAAATTTGTTCTGGTTAAAGAACGGAGGCTCGATAATGAAGGGCCGCGGGTAATCAGAGAGGTTGTACCCACCGGCAGAAACATGATTAAAGGATGTCTCAAAAACAGAGGCATATAAACAAGAAGTTTTCAGCATACATTCACGGCAATCCTGGCCCTGCATAGCACAACAGCTCTTGCGCAACGCATGGCCGAATCCTCCTCTCAGCGCTGAACCTGCAAATTGGGGAAGGTAAATATGATCACGTGCTGTGAGATAAAGTTTGAGACTGGCAAGCTTGATATCAATACTTAAAAATTTATTCTGCTGAGTCATTTTTGCTGCCCAATCTTCCAGCAAGGCACTGGGTTGCCTTTATACTGAAATACAACAATTATATCGGCATCTTTCAGTATCTCGGCAACCTCAGAGTATTTTTCACTGCAATACTCATCCCTTATGACCTGCGCAATCTGTTCCGGCTGCTGCAGGGAGGCGTACTGAATTTTTTGTTCAGGGGCATGTTTTTCGATTTTATCTGATATCCATTTTTTAATCTCTTCCCAAACCTCTTCTATCTTTTCCCTGGAATTTGATACATCTTTGTTTTCGGGAAAATTAATTGTAATATGCCGTTTGCCATTGGAAGATGAGTGTGTCACTTTCGGCATACCAAGAAGCAGGTCTGAATAATAATATGACGGTTGAAGAACTTGAAAAAAGAAACGAACACGGGCTTCAAGGTATTCCCATGCCAGCGAAAAGAATATCTCTGATTTAGTTCCATTCAGGGCTTTTTCCAGTTCCAAATATTCAGGAATTTCTGAAAAATTCCTTGGCGATTTACATTCAAACTGGCACGTTGCCTCCTCACAGCCGTAACATGGGGCCAAACTTTGTGAGTGGTCTTTATTTGAGCCAGCAGACTCTTTCAATTCATAATCATCGATAATTTGATTTAAAATCTGGTCGGCTTTTTCTTTGGCATCCGGCGCCAGGGACGACAACATGCTCCCAATACGAACTGCTCGATCCCAAAGATGAGGCAGATCTGCCAGAATAGCTTCGGCTTTCATTGTTACCTCATTGGCATCACCGGCACGCCCCACCTGTTTGTCCATGCCGTCTATGATGCGGAACAGCGCCGCCAATAAAGCCAGGCGTTTACCTTCTATCTTTTTTTTGTTATGGATCATAGAAACCGTGCTCAATGGCTTAAGCTCGATTTCAGTTCCTTCAGGCCCGGTGCAACAACCGTTCAAAAGAGGCATTTTCTTGCGGTGGTAGACTGAAAGTGAGGCGATATTTTTGAAGTCAAAGTTCGACAGTTGTATGCCTTGACGCTGTAATGCCTGCTGAAAAACGTTATCCTGAAGACGGAGGAAGCCGAGCAGATTGTGAAAGATTCGAATCTCTGTCGGAAGAAGAGGTATTCGTCCGGAAGAAAAAGGCAGCGAGCTTAAAGAATGACCACAGTCATGCAAATATACCATTCCTAACAAAAGAAATAATTCTTCTGAAGAAAGAAAATGGGGACTACTATTTAAGATAGGAAGAAGCAAGAGTTCGGTATAAGCAAACAGGTTGATATGGTGGTGCCGGGCATGATCGGCCATTTCCGGTGCTTTGTCTCCAATCCATACGGTCTCTCCAAGCCGGGTCATATCACGGAAGGTATCCTCATATTTGCCCAGCCCTGGAATTAAGGTATTTCCTGCAGCTCGAATCTCAAGGGGAGAACGTAATGCCTGACCGGCAAACATATTCTTTAATCGTTCTCCAAACGCGTTATATTCATATTTTCCATCCTGGTTAACATAAACAAGCTTTTGAAAGCTCTCAGACAGCGCTTCAAAATAAGGTGCTGCCTCCTTCTCATTCAGTCCTGCAATGTTTTCCAGCAGGACAAGCGCTAATCTGAATGCAGCCGTATCAACGCTCAGGGGAGGCGCGGGCAATTTGATAAGAGTATCGGAATCTTCATAAATATAATAAGCAGGTTTCGTATACAGGATAGATGCAATAGTCAGGTATGGAATAATTGCTTTATATCCGCCGGTGGGAATAATTGTCGCTTCATCACCTTGTTCCTCAACGCGATTAAGTATTCCGGCCACGCATGAAAGAAGATTGGGAAGCCCGATATCGACAAATTGCGCATCATCTGCGGCACCTAAACCCAAAGGCACATAGTATGTTACTTCAGTGTCTTTCAATACTTCAT
Source organism: Deltaproteobacteria bacterium (assembly GCA_003647525.1). The sequence continues at coordinate 5,802 of QMMZ01000032.1, forward strand.
GGCCAAGATGGGACGCGCAAAACAGGCACTCTGCCGTATCCGTGGAAATAAGATGATAATAACAATCCGATGAATTTATTTCTTTGAACTTTTCTTTCTTTACTTTTTCAATGCTTTTTTGTTCGGCTCCCCAGTTTTCCTCATCTTTGAAATCGTCTAAAATGTAGTTGTAGTCACTATAAAACTTGCCAGGTATTGGGAAAGAAGAATTATCAAAGATGCTGCTTTGCCTGAATGAAGGACGGCTGAGCCGAAGCGATGTTCCGTATTTTTCATAATTGCCAATAATTGAAGTGCCCACGGAAACGATAAAATGCATTTTCATGATATTTACTCCAAAAGAAAGTCCTTCAACTTTTTTGCCCACTCTTTATCACTTTTTTGATCGAGCTTTTTCCTGCCGATACGTTTTGTGAGTTCCTGCGCTCCTTTTTGTCTCTCTTTGATATCATTGATCTTTTCAAGTGCATTAACCAGCTCAGATACGCTTCCGATCAGCATTTGTGATCTTATATTGTTTAACCTGGTCATGAATATATTAAACTCCGACTCTATATTTTTTCCAGGCATAAAATGGCCGTACCCAATATGTTTTTTGGCGCCGACACCTCTGCGTATGAGAGCGGTCTCAAGCCATTCCCAGGCTCTTTTTGCAAGGCTCTCATCTATTGAAGCAACCGCAAACCGGAAGATCAAGCCTTCCTTTACCGTAAGAAAAGCCACAGGATTCGGCATATGCCAGTCACCGGGCAGATATGCCGGGTCATTTGAATTATCCACTGGAGTATAATAGGGGCCGTAATGAGAGGTGATAATATCAACATTAAAAAATTCGTTGACAGGTTCAGGAAAGGCATCAAAAAAGACGACCTTTCCTCTTAAAATGTCCTCTGGTTTTTCCTCTGCTTTTTCTTTATTAAAGCTGCCGAAAATGTCCTTGAACTCTTCTTTTGAAAAATTGTCATCATCCCTATGGCCTTCTTTAGCAAAACTTCTGGCTGCGCCTTTTAATGCTTCTCCATTGATATAGGGAATGCCATGTGTCCAATGTAAAAGAAGGCCGTTTTCAAAGCTTGAAGAAATACCCATTCCCACAACCATGCGGCCTGTAAGTTCAAGCGGTTTTTCGTAAACACTGCCTTTGCCGTAATCATCCTCCCATTGCCGCAAGAATGCCTCATGCCGGACAAGAAGGGCTTTTGACATGGAAGCGCTTGCTTTCTTAATAAAATGGTTTTTCAACGTTTCATAGGTTGTATCCCCTTCATCAGCATTTTTGGTCGATACTCCGTGCAGATAGCGATAGAATAAAAGATTGGCGTTTGTTTTGTTATCTTTTATGTATGCTTCTATTGCGGTTTTTGAAAACTTAGGAAGTAAATAATCAGGCATGGTTTTAAGTCTCCCTGTCCGCGCTTTTCTCTTCCTCTCTGTTTTCCAGTTCCATTTTTTTCCCCTCGGCTTTTGATTTCAGGCACCCGAGAAAGACCACGGCCTCCTGCATGGCCCGGCGGTATTCATTTATGTCGTCCAGTTCAGCCAGTTTTCCATTCAGCTTCCCATTAAGTGCGGCTTCTCTGATCGAATGGGAGAGTTCCGGCCCCGTTTCTTTATCATCTTCTGCAAACCATTTATTGAGAATACCAAACGCCCCCTTAAATTTGATGCTGGCAAAGTCCATGGCCTGGAGAAAGCCGCTGTTTAATATCAAAGCGATGAATTTAGCGGACTGTGTTCTGATATCGTCTGCATCGTCTTTTTCTTTAAGCCAGGCAACCTGCGCAAGGGCAAAGCTTGCTCTTTTTTGATCCATATTCAGTGCCACAATCATTTCTCCTGCTGATTTTTCGTATTGGCTTTATTTGTTTTATACAAGCGCATCATAACTCTGCCTTTGCCGGTGGTGCGGTCTCCGCCCAGCCAGGTGCGCTTGCCGTCAACCTTTTCGATAAATATCTTTACGTTGGCGGCATCATCATTAAAGATATCTTTTTGTATACGAGGCTGACCTATAAAAAGAGAGCTGTAAAGGATACTTTCCGCAGGAAGATATTCAGTATACCAGACACCGGTATTTTCATCCACAGTTCCTGTATCTTTAATGCGGTTGTGTGGTTCAACTTCGGTCGAATATTTCACAAAGTAAAAATAATCCGTGTCGTTCAATATGGCTACCCTTTTGGGAAAATCAGATTTAAACGGAATGTATTCCGGAGTGTCGGGGAAAAGCGCATCTGAAAGGAATTCAAGGCATTGATCCCCATTATCCGTATTCTGCTGCTCAAAGGAAAGCTCCTCCAGGATCAAGAGACCGTTCGGAGAGATTTTTACAATACTGTTGGTGTGAGACAGGTATCTGTTTATTGAAACGCTTGGCCGCCATATCTTATCGACTCTTTTTCCATCCGATACCATCAACATATCTTTATCGGCAGCTCTCAGATCTCTTTGAAAACGAGCAATAATGGAGGGACAGGTAATATAGGCAAAAATACCTGCCAGTGAGCGAACTGGAAAAAAGAGGAGTTTTGCTTCACCAAAAGCAACCGCGCCAGCGCCGTCTTTTTCATCTCTTTCGCCTTTTTCTTTTCCAAAAACCGCATCAATCTTTTTCATATCATCATCACCTGATACGGTTTTTTCATAAAACTCCCGCAATGCCCCCTTTACCCCGCTTGCCTGGACAACAGGATTTCCCGTTGCGGTTTCGCGCTGCACAGGGTTGTCTATATGCCCGATGCTTGCGCCTGCACCTGCGTGCAATGCAGACTCGATATGAAATATAATTATCTCTTTTTCAGGGTACATAATCCCAACCTCCGATCAACATAGTGTTAAAACCCTCTTTGCAGTAACTGCTGTCTCCCCCCGGAAGCGTGCCTGGAAAGGACGACTCGACCAATCCTTTGATCCAATTTCTGTCACTTTCTTTATCAAAATTAATGAGTTCAAAGAACATGACCGTGCCGGCAGGAACCGCTTTTATCATTTTTTTTGGCACGCCTTTGGCCAAATCCCATCCCCCTATCCGCGATAGCCTTTTCCCTGTTGCCATTGAAATCAGCCGCACCTTTCTTTTTTGATCACCAATTTCCCATTCACCCGCAGGAAGTGCTCCTTCAGCAGACTCAAGAAAGTCCGGATAATACCCTTTATTCGGAAAATAGGCAGGCGATGTTAGTATAACCCTGAATTTTCCTGTGTTGGATATTATTTCTGTTATCTCTTGAACCGGAAGGTTTACCACAGGCAGCCTTTCTATCAGACAGACTCTGCATTCTCCGCCAAGTCTTGCCGTATGAAGATATTGAAACAGTGAAGTGATTGCATCTGTGTCAAAATCTTCTTGATTATTGAGATTGTCAATATGTATCAGGAGACCCTTTTCTCTAAATCTACCCGTATCTGCCTGCATTCGAATATAGGGAGGATGCGCAAGATGGTGTTCCTTGGCGGTCAGTGTGATATTATCCCGTTTAATAATGGTGGATGATTCTTCAAGCCAGAAGATATCCTCTTCCGGAGGCAGAGCCTTAAGCTCGCCATGCTCTGGTTTGCCTGCCAGGTAGTAATTCAGATCGTTCCAGCCGATCACACCCTCTCGAGGTTTAAATTTTGAACTATCAATTCCGCAAAAAAATCCAAGAGGATAAAACGGAATTTCCAGATCAGAACAGTCCGCAATGCTAAACTTGCGGTCCGGTTGAAGGAGATAGTACTTATTTCCTTTGTCGGTATTCTTATCTTCCAGTTTCCAAAGATCAGCAGGAGATAAAACTGACAGATGAATCTCATCATTTATTTTTTCGCCGAAAAATGGTCCGTGTATGGATAAACTTCCAGGATTGTTTTCATCTCCGAGAAGACCTTTGAATTTTTCAGGAAGTTTGGAAAAAAACGCATCATAATCAACACGTTTGCTTAAGAGGTGAACAAACAGGGTGCGAAGCATACCGTAACATGTAGAGGGATATGGCGGGAAAAGCATCCCTGTCCATACATCAGCGCCCGCATCAAACGGGCGCCCGTCTCGGAAAAAAAGTGTATCATTAGGTTGAATAAATAGCCACATCAGTCCATTCCCTCTTGATGCAAGTATATTGGCACGTATAACAAAGAAAGCATGTTTTCAAATATTACCGATTCTTTATAGCCGTAAATAATATCCTCTGTCTTGTTTATCAATGAAAAAGCGAGCGCTCTGTCCCGCAGATGCCGCGGCAGGATATGATAAAGTTCATTCATTGCCATACTCCTGTCACATATTCCCCTCTCATCCTTCATAACAGGTTCCATTTTGGCAAACTGGTGATACCAGCGAACCGAAAGACCGTTGTTGTAAGCAGCAAGCCATGCTTTTAAAAACTTAATTACTCCCTGTTGACTTGATTCACGCTTAACTTCCCAAGGCG